>JANMDH010000391.1:0-5837 GCA_031376195.1 Gemmobacter sp.
CGGATCAGCTCGATTGACAGTATCGAGGCGGATCAGAATTTGATGCAGGCGATTGCGACCGAGCCGCGCCTGATGCCGCACCTGCACCTGTCCCTGCAGGCCGGCGACGACATGATCCTGAAACGCATGAAACGCCGCCACCTGCGCGACGATGCGATCCGGTTCTGCGAAGAGGCGCGGCGTTTGCGCCCGGACATGGTGTTCGGGGCCGACCTGATTGCGGGGTTCCCGACAGAAACTGACAGTATGTTCGAAAACTCGCTGGCCCTTGTGCAGGACTGTAACCTGACCTTTCTTCACGTCTTCCCCTATTCCGCCCGCAAAGGCACCCCCGCCGCCCGGATGCCGCAGGTGCCCGGCCCGGTACGCCAGGACCGCGCCGCGCGGCTACGGATGGCAGGGGATGAGGCGCTGGCGCGGCATCTGGCAGCACAGGTTGGGGTGGACCACCGGGTGCTGACAGAAGGGCCACGGATGGGCCGGACAGAACAGTTCGCCGAAGTGCGTTTTACGTCAGATCAGCCCGAGGGCACGCTGATGACGATCCGAATCGACGGGGCGGACGGCGGCGTGTTGATAGGATTAACCCGTTCGGCCAGTTCCCTGCCATCAATGACACCCAAATGACGATCACACACCAAGACGAACTGGATGGGCTGAAAGCCATTGGCCGCGTCGTCGCCAACACCGTGCATGCCATGGCCAAGGCAATGGAACCAGGGCTGACAACGCGCGAACTTGACAACATCGGGCGCGCACTTCTGGAACGTGAAGGCGCTGCTTCCGCGCCCGAGGCAACTTATGATTTTCCGGGTGCAACTTGTATCAGTGTCAACGAAGAAATCGCGCACGGCATTCCCGATGACCGGGTGATCAACACGGGAGATTTGGTCAATATTGATGTCTCTGCCAGCAAGAACGGTTTCTTTGCTGATACCGGTGCCACATTTCGCTTGGGGCCCGTCCACCCTTCGCTCGACCGGCTCTGTTGCGATGGAAAACGCGCCATGCAGGTCGGCATTTCGCAGGTCGGCAGCAATAAGCCTCTCGCGGGGATTGGGCGCGCCATCGGTCGTTTTGCGCACGCAAAGGGTTACACCTTGATTCGAAATCTTGCCAGCCATGGCGTTGGCCGGGCCCTGCATGAATATCCCGAAGAAATTGCGACATGGCCCACCCGCGACAAGCGGCGGATGCACAACGGTCTTGTCCTGACAATCGAACCGTTCCTTTCCAAGGGTGGGCTCTGGGCAACCCAAGGCGATGACGGCTGGACCTTATATAGCGAACCTGCAGCACCGGTTGTGCAATATGAACATACCATAGTCGTCACAGACCGTGGGGCCATGATTGTTACTCTGCCGGGATGAACCCCCTTACCCCCGCCGGATCGTATCCCCCGGCTCCATCGTCGGCGTCAGTTCCACCACTTCCCCCCGCCGCCCACCTTTTGCCGCGATGATCGCCGCCGCCTGCAGCCCGATCTCCAATCGGCAGGCGTCCATCGTCGCCAGTTTACGCGGCAAACCGTCCAGCAGTTCCACCCCGTTGAACCCCGCCAGCCCGACCTGTGCAGGCACATCAATGCCCTGTTCAAGGCAATACAAAAGCCCCCCTGCCCCGATCATGTCATTGGAATAATACAAAAAATCAAGGTCTGGCGTCCGCTTCAGGATCGCGGCCGTCATCTCGCGCCCTTTCAAAAGAGCCGAGCTTTCTGAATAGAACTCCTGATCCGCCAAACTCAGCCCTGCATCGGCCAAGCCTTCCGTGAACCCCTCCAGCCGTTTGCGCGCCCGGTGGTCATGCGGCATCATCGTGCCCAGAAACCCTACCCGCCGATAACCTGCCGCCGTGATCGCCCGCCCCATGTGCAATCCGGCGCGCCGGTGCGAAATACCCACCGCACTGTCGATCACCGGGCCGTCCACGTCCATGATTTCCACTGTCGGGATGTCCGCATTTTCCAGCATCGCGCGCGCGGCCGGGCTGTGTTCCAGCCCCGCGATGATCACGCCGGACGGCCGCCAAGACAGCATTTCGTACAACACCGCCTCTTCCTTGTCGGGGCGATAGTTCGTCACCCCCACCACGGGCTGCAACCCCGTGCCTTCCAACCCGTCCGACACGCCGCGCAGCACTTCGGGGAAAACCATGTTCGACAGCGACGGGATGATGACCGCCACAAGGTTCACCCGCTGGCTGGCCAGCGCCCCGGCAATCTTGTTCGGCACATAGCCCAGCGACCGCGCCGCCAGCAGTACCCGTTCGCGCGTGGTGCCCGACACTTCACCCCGGTTGCGCAACACGCGGCTGACGGTCATTTCACTAACGCCCGAAGCTTCGGACACGTCGCGCAATGTCAGTGGACGGCGGGGGGGGGGAATGGTCAAGGTCAAGGTCTTTCGCCGGGACTGTCCCCTGTCTTAGCGCGGCGCACACGGAATGTCCAAGCCCGGCACCTTGCCTTGACCACGTTTTGTCGGCATGAAGGCGGCCTGCGTGGCCCCGTAGCTCAGGGGATAGAGCGGCCGCCTCCTAAGCGGCAGGTCGATGGTTCGAATCCATCCGGGGTCACCAGCTTGTCGATCCGGTGATGCGTGATTGTGGTCGCGAGATGATCACGCAAAAGATGAATATGCGCTCAAGGCATTCGTTGTCCTGGCTGCGGAAAAGGCGGGCGATAGCGTCGCCTTGCGGATCGAAGAAATCGCCAAACGGGCCAATACGCCAAAACGGTTTCTAGAACATATCCTGCTCGACATGCGTAATGCGGAAATCGTGGCCTCGGTTCGCGGGCGGTCGGGCGGCTATGTGCTGGTGAAAGACCCGACGCTTGTGTCCGTATCCGAACTTCTGCGCTTGATCGACGGGCCGATTGCCCCGCTCGCGTGCCTGTCGCGCCGATGAAAAGGCCTTTCCTATTCGCCGCGTGTTTGGCGACGTTTTCTGGTCCTATCTGCTGCTAATCGAAGCAATCACCTTGGCCGAGGCTGGAGGCGCAGGTGGTGACCCCTGCCCTCACATCGGACATCGACAAGACTGCGGAAACGGGGAAAATTCCTGCGGACTGGCAAGGCAAGTTGCCGCACAATGCGTCGCCCTGCACATCGACCATCTGTTTCTGGTCGGGGAAGGGAACCCCACAAGCATCAAGGATTGGGGCGATCTGATCGGCGACGGGGGCGAAGTGATCACGCCCAACCCAAAAACCTCAGGCGACGCGCGTTGGAACCATCTCGGGGGGTGGGCTTGGGCGGAAAAGAATGGGCAGGATCCGAAAGCCTTCGCGAAAGCACCGTATCAACATGTGCCTACGTGGCCAACTGATGCGTTCGTTCGTGCAAAAATCGCCAAAGCCGGGTTTTAGTCTGGCCATGGGGCTGGCGCTGACGATGCCGTCCCTGATCGTCTTGCTACCGATCGGCACCCTGAATGTCTGGGCGGAAATCAATTTCGTCGGCCTGCCCTTTGTCGTGCACACCGTGCAGCCCGCAATCGACGAGATTGAGCGTGAAGTTGAACAGGCTGCCGCCACCCTGGTTGCGACCCTCGCCTCCGCTCTGCGCCGCGTTGTCCTGCCGATGCTGACGTCCGCCGCCCTTACCAGGTTTGATCTTACACTGGCATCGAACAGGTGGGACGCCCCCATGACATCCGCGCGCAGCCTGCAACCGATTTCCTGCGCCGCTTCATCGAAGCATAAGACGGCGGAACCAATGACCGCATCAATCTGCGCATTCTGAACCGCCCTCAGGTTGACCACCGGGTGGTTTGTCCAACGATAGGCGACAATACCGCGTGGGTTCAAGCTTGCACGACACCCGCCTGTTCTGCCCTCGGCGGGTGGGATGTGTCCGATGGACCCGCGAAGGCGACAGTTATTGCATCACTAGACCCATTTGAAGGTTTCTCATTCGACCTTTCGCATAGATTTCCACCTGCCGATCTGGTGGATGACCCCGGTCTCGAACAGCGCGATCACACCTTGGGCCGGTGTGTTGGGGGCAAGAATTTTGGGTGTAACGGCAAGGCTCAGCTATGGTTTTTGCCCAGTTTGTCGTGGCACCTTTAAAGACTACGCGACAGCGACCAGTATTCTGAATGCAGGCCGATATTGTGGAGATGGCGGTAAGCAAAGCCGAAAGCGGTGCGTCGGGTCTTGGGTCACCACCACCCACTCAGATAACGTTTGGCCTGTGCGCAGGCCGTGGGCAGATCATCACCCCGCGCCAGATGGGCTGTAATCGCGCTGGCGAGGGTGCAGCCGGTGCCGCGCCGGGTGTCCGGCTGGCGGGGTGCGGCAAATCGAAGGGGGGCAGTGCCGGGGCGCAACAGCCAATCGACCGCCTCGGGCCCGCTGGCATGCCCCCCCTTCAGCAATACTGCCTGCGCACCCATGGCGAAAAAGGCGGTCGCCATGCTGTCCATCTCGGCATCAGGCGCAAGGCCGGTCAGGACGGACGCCTCGGGCAGGTTAGGGGTGATCAGGGCTGCACGGGAAAGCAGCCGGGCGATCATCGCGGCACGTCCAGCGGCGTCCAGCAGCGGCACCCCCGCGCTGGTGGCCAGGACCGGGTCGAGCACAAAGGGCACATCCGGCAGCACCCCGGCGATGGCGGCAATGATGTCGGCATTGGCCAGCATCCCCAGTTTGGCCACCCGCACCGGGCCCGCCGTGCGGATCTGGGCAGCCACCATGGCCGCTGGCACCGGATGGATCGCGCATTTGCCAGTGGCATCCTGCGCAGTCACTGCCGTTGCAGCCACCCGCGCCGTGATTCCGTGGTCGGTCATCACCGCCAGATCGCGCGCAAGGCCGGCCCCCGTGGAACTGTCCAGCCCGGCGATGATCAGCACCGTCATTGCCCGTCCGCCAGCAAGGCCAAAGCCGTGGCCCCGCGCGCCGACAGCACCTGCGCGCCGCGCCACGCCCGCAGGCCGGTTGAACAGCACAGCACCACCCGCCCCTTGGGGATTGGCCAATCGTCCAGATCGTCGGGTGCCACGATCCGCGCGTCGGGCAGGGCCTTGACGGTGCCCGCCGGGCGCAGTTCCACCACCGTATCGGTGACGACAAGCTGGGCGGCAGCGACAAAGCCAAAGCCCGGGGCCTCGGCGGCACCCTCAAATCCGAAACCGCCAAAGCGCCAGCTTACCATGTCCAACGTTACCATCCGGCCCAAAGGCGATGGCTCCAACCCGATCAGCACGGACAGCGCCATTTGTGCCTGCACCGCCCCCAGCGCTGCCACAGCAGGCCCAAGCACCCCGGCACTGGCACAGCTCGCCGCGTGTGCAGGCAGGTCGGGAAACACCGCGCGATAGCTTGGGGCCGACCCGCAAAAGCCGCCCGCATAGCCCGCCCGCCCGATGACCGAGGCCGAGATCAGCGGCTTGCCCGCGGCAAGGCAAAGGTCGGACAAGGTATAGGTCACGGCAAAGCTGTCGGCAGCATCCACCACCAGATCTACGGCCGCAATCAAGCCGGGGGCATTGGCCGGATCGAGCCGATCAACAATCACGTCGACCAGAGCGTCCGGGTTCAGCACCCGCGCGCGCGCCGCCGCTGCAATCGCCTTGGGCTGGCCGATGTCGGCGGCGGTATAGAGCGTCTGGCGATGCAGGTTGGTCAGTTCCACCAGGTCAGGGTCAACAATGATCAGCCGCCCGACCCCCGCCGCCACCAGCGCCGGGATCACCGTACAGCCCAAACCCCCGGCCCCGATGATCAGCACATGCGCCGCCGCCAGCCGCGCCTGTCCTTCGGCCCCAACACCCGGCACCTGCATCTGGCGCGCATAGCGGCTCATACGCTGACCCCGGTGGCCTGAACC
>JANMDH010000293.1:0-1635 GCA_031376195.1 Gemmobacter sp.
AGCACCATCGGCATAGTCTTGGGAATGGTTGCAAACCCTTTTTGCGCCTTGCGATCCCAAAGATCAGGCTCACTTCCCGGCCAAAGGCTCTCGCGCAGCGCCAGCTGCTTTCTGCCAATTGCGCTGACTTCCCTGATCGTAACCATTTTCGCATCTCCAAAACACCTGACACATAAAATACTCTTAAATACATTAAAATCAAATACTTATATTAATTTACGTTGACCTTCAATTACGGACGCACACGTATCTCAATATCTGACATGCGAAGTATGTAACTTCTGTAAGATCAGACTGCAACATATACTACAGCAGGATTGAAATACCTTAATGCTTTCAAAGCATTACTTTTGCGATGACGTTACTCGGCTATCCTCAATATGTTGTTGGTTCTGGCGGTGCTTCCGGTGCTGTCGGGATGGTGCGGAAGGGGTGGTAGCCCTTGACCCGCAAATACAAACGGTGCATCTAAGAATGTAGCTACAGGAGGGCACACCTCCTTCAAACGAGGACCAGACCAATGGCCGCAGGTGAAATCGTCCGTGCAAGGATCGACGCAAAATTGAAGCGGGACGCGACTGCCGTTCTGCAAGGGATGGGGCTGTCTGTGTCTGACGCGATTCGGCTTATGCTGGTCAAGGTTGCCGATGAAAAGGGCCTGCCCTTCGACCTTCGCAGCCCCAATGCCGAAACCCGGCAGGCGATCACGGCCGCGCGGCGGGCAGATGTGAAAAAATTTCCGACAGTGCAAGCGATGTTCGACGATCTGAATGAGTCGGAATGATTAGTCCGGGCACTGATTGCTGCAGTCAGGGACGGCGAGCATAAGGCCCCACAAGAGTGTCCTGACCCGTTGGCGGAACGTGGCGGGTCTTATGGCTTTGGTCGTGTGTCCCAGTCGTCTAGCAGGATGCGTTCGGCGTCGCCCGTGGGGTCATCATACTGGTGGTGGCGCAGGGTCCAGACAAAAGCCCCAAGGCCAAAGAGGCCGAGGATGAGCGAGACGGGGATCAGCCAGATCAGGATATCCATCATTTCATACGCATGGCATTCAGGGACACGGTGATAGAGGAGAGCGACATCGCCACCGCCGACATCAGGGGCGTGGCGAAGCCGAGCAGCGCAAAGGGCACGGCGATCAGGTTGTAGGCGACGGAGATGGCAAAGTTCTGCCGCATGCGCCGGACGGCGATGCGGGCGACACGCACGGCGTCGGGAAGGGGGGCCAGATCGGCACCGAGCAGCACGATGTCAGAGGCGGCGCGTGCGGCATCCAGCGCCGATGCGGGGGCGATGGACACATGGGCTGCGGCAAGAGCTATGGTATCGTTCAGCCCGTCGCCGATCATCAGGACACGGTGCCCCTGCGCGGTCAGGGATGCGATGCGGGCGGCCTTGTCCGCAGGTGACATACGTGCCGTGCGATCGCTGATCCCGATCTGATCGGCAAGGGCGGTGACGGGGCCGGGGCCATCGCCGGACGTCAGCATGACCCGCAAGCCCAATTCTTTCAGCGCGGCCACGGCGGCTGCCGCACCCGGGCGCAGGCGGTCGGTGAAGGCAAACACCACCGGGGGGGCAGTGCCTATCCGCAGGCAGGTTGCTGTCGTATCGCCCTGCACGGCGCCCACCCAG
>JANMDH010000454.1:0-4823 GCA_031376195.1 Gemmobacter sp.
GGCGGGTGCCGGGGGGATGGCCGGGAATGGGGTGGGCGAGGGTGGCGTGGCGGTATCCGAGGTGCATCCTGCGAGTGGCATAGCTGGTTTCCAGGCCAAGAAGGCCTGCCATTTCGTGACGGGTGCCGTGCGCGTCCACAAGTCCGGCACCCATGACCATATAGCCACCACATTCGCCGTGGACGGGTCTGGTTTGGGCAAAGGCGCGGAGGGCGGATTTGAAACGGGTGGCGGCGGCGAGGGGGCCTGCGTGCAGTTCGGGATAGCCACCGGGCAGCCAGCAGATATCGGCGGTTGGATCGGGCGTTTCATCGGCGACGGGAGAAAAGGGTAGGATTTCAGCACCTTGGGCGCGCCAGTCGGCGAGAAGATGGGGGTAGATGAAGCTGAAGGCGGCATCGCGGGCAAGGGTGATGCGCTGGCCGGGGGGGGGGAAGCGCGGCGCGTTGGCGTTGGCGGGGGTGAAGGCGACGGCGGCATGGCACAGGGCGGCAAGGTCGACATGGGCGGCGATGAAGGTGGCGAGGGCGGCTAGCCTGTCGTGCAGTCCGGCGGTTTCGCCTGCCTGCACAAGGCCCAGATGGCGTTCGGGCAAGGTGATGGTCTTGTCGCGGGGCAGGGCACCGAACACGGGTATTCCGGCACTGTCCATGCCGGCGCGCACCAGCGCCTCGTGCCGGGGGCTGGCGACGCGGTTCAGCACAACGCCCGCCACGCGCACGCCCGGACGGAACGCCGCAAAGCCCGCCGCGACGGCGGCTGCGGATTGGGCCTGCCCGCCCACATCAAGGACCAGAACCACGGGCCAGCCGGTCAGGGCGGCGATGTCGGCGCTGGCCCCGGTGCCAAAGGCCCCGGGTTTCGCCACACCGTCGAACAGGCCCATGGCACCTTCGGCAATGATCAGATCGGCGGGTTCTGCGGCGTGGATCAACGATGCGATGCGATCGCGCGCCATGGCCCAACTGTCCAGATTGACGGAGGCCCGCCCTGCCGCCGCCGCGTGAAAGGCGGGGTCGATGTAATCGGGGCCGCATTTGAAGGGCTGCACCGACAAGCCTTGCGCCCGGCAGGCTGCGATCAGACCAAGGGTCAGCGTCGTCTTGCCCGTGCCGGAGGCGGGGGCGGATATGATCAGGCCGCCCGTCATGTGCCGGGGAAACGCGGGGCGGTGCCGACGGGGCGATAGCGGCGGTCGTAGTCGCCCGCATAAAGGCGGCTTTCGGTGAAATCGGGATCACCCAGCGAGGGGCCGACCATGATGAGTGCGGTGCGTTCCATTTCGGCCCCGATGGTGGCCTGCAGGGTGCCCAGGGTTGCGCGGACCACGCGTTCATCGGGCCAGCTGGCGCGCCAGACGACGGCGACAGGGCAATCCGCGCCGTAATGCGGGGTCAGGGTGTCGATGACGTTTTGCAGGACATGCACGGACAGATGGATGCACAGAACCGCGCCGGTGGCCGCGAAATTCGCCAAAGCCTCGCCTTCCGGCATCGCGCTGGCGCGGCCTGAGGTGCGGGTCAGGACCACGGATTGCGCGACACCGGGCAGAGTGAGTTCCGCGCCGAGGGTGGCGGCGGCGGCAGCGAAGGAGGGCACGCCGGGGGTGACGTCATAGGGGATGTTCAGGGCGCGCAGGCGGCGCAGCTGTTCGCCCATCGCGGACCAGATGGACAGGTCGCCGGAATGCAGGCGGGCGACGTCATGGCCAGCCCTGTGCGCAATGGCGATTTCGTCGATGATCTGGTCGAGCGAGAGTGAGGCGGTGTTGATGATCCTTGCCCCGGGCGGGCAATGGGACAGCAGTGCGTCGGGCACCAGACTTCCCGCGTAAAGGCAAACGGGCGAGGCGGTGATCAGGTCGCGCCCGCGAATCGTGATCAGATCAGGCGCACCCGGCCCGGCCCCGATGAAATGCACGGTCATTGCGTCACCCCCTGCGCTATTGCCACTGTTGCCATGCCATCCGATGACGCGACCCGGTGCATCACCAACTGCGCACGCGGCCCTGCCCCGGCCAAGGCGGCCGCCTCGGCCAGACTGCGCCCGCCATAGCGGGTTGGGGCGTGGGGGGAAAGGGCGGCAGGCTGAACCGCGATGGTGGCGGGTGCAATCAGGATCAGGGGCAAACCTGTGGCGTGTGCAAAGGACCGGGCAAGGGGGGTGTCCTTGTCGGTTGCGGTCGCCAGGGCGTTCGCCGACCCGGCCCTGGCATAGGCGTCGAGCAGTGCGTTCAGGGTGGCGTCCGCCCTGTATCCAAAGCCTGCCACCCTCATCTGACCACGCTCCACTGCGTCACGGTGCGGGCTGCGGTCCAGCCGCGCATGCCGCCCAAGGGGGTCGCCTTGGCGATGTCGATGCGGGTGAGGTCGCCGCCTTGTTGGCCGTGCCATCCGGTCAGGAGCGCGTCGGTGTCGAGCGTGACGGAATTTACGACGAGGCGGGTTCCGGGCGGAAGGCGCTGCCAGAGGGCAGTGAGCAAGGCCGGATCGCAGCCGCCACCGATGAAGACGGCATCGGGGGCATCATGCAGGTCCGCCAGTGCGCCAAGCGCCGCGCCGTCGATCACGCGGAGGCGGTGATCGACACCAAAGGACAGGGCGTTCGCGCGAATGTTCAGCGCCCTGTCGGCCCGGCGTTCCACGGCAAGGGCGTGTCCGCCTGCCAGACACCATTCAATGGAAATCGACCCTGACCCGGCCCCCAGATCCCAAAGCAATTCCCCCTGACGGGGGGCGAGGGTGGCCAAGGTGATGGCGCGGATCGGGGATTTGGTGATTTGCCCATCGCTTTGGAAAAGATCATCGGACAGGCCGGGGGCGCGGGGCAGGCTGTCACCGCCCTTGGCGTCAATGGCGATTGTGACCGGGGCGGTGATATCCGTCAGGTCGAAGGCGTGTGCGGGGGTGGCGCGGAGGCGTTCGCGGGGGCCGCCCAATGCCTCCATCACCCAAAGGTCAGAGGCACCCCATCCTGACGCGACGAGCCAGCCCGCCAGTTCCGCCGCCGCCGCCGCGTCGCGCAGGGTGACGATCAGGCGGGCATTGCGGTGCAGGTGGGGACGCAGGCGGGACAGGGGGGCGGCGTGCAGGCCAAGGCAGGTCACACCTTCCATCCGCCAGCCAAGCGCATTGGCGGCAAGCTGAAAGGTGGACGGGGCGGGGTGGCTGATCCATTCATCGCGGGCCAGATGGGTGGCCACGACGGCACCCGCGCCGTGCCAGAAGGGATCGCCCGAGGCGAGGATGACAACAGGCTGGCCACGGCATTCCAGCACGGGATCGACCGAAAAGGGAACAGGCCAGGGGCGGCCCCTGCTGCCTGCGCCTGAAAGGGTCAGGTGGCGCGGGCCGCCGAAGATGAGGGCGGCATCGGCCAGTGCGGCGCGGCTTGCATCGGACAGGCCGGGTGGTCCATCCTCATTCATGCCGATGATTGTGAGCCAGGGGTAGCCATGCCGAATATCCTGCTGTTGGGTGGGACGACCGAGGCCGGGGCGATGGCGCAGGCCCTGTGCGATGCGGGGTTGGCTGCGATTTATTCCTATGCCGGACGGACGGATGCGCCTGTCGCGCAGCCAATCCCGGTGCGGGTGGGCGGGTTCGGGGGTGTGGAGGGGCTGATCAGGTATTTGCGGGACCAGCGCATCAGCCATGTGATCGACGCGACCCATCCGTTCGCAGCGCAGATAAGCGGGAATGCGGTGGCGGCCTGTGCGACGCTGGGCCTGCCCCTTATCGCCCTCGAACGCACGCCCTGGATGGCGCAGGCGGGGGATCGGTGGACGCATGTGCCCAATATCGGGGCGGCGGTCGCCGCCTTGCCCGACGCACCGGGGCGCGTGTTTCTTGCCATCGGGCGTCAGCATCTGGCGGTGTTTGCCGCCAAGGCGCATCATTACATCCTGCGGCTGGTCGATGCACCGACCAAGGCCCCCCTGCCGGGTGCGACAGTGCTGATCGCGCGGGGGCCGTTCGGGGTGGCGGGGGATACGGCGCTGCTGCACAGCCACCGGGTGACGCATGTCGTGGCAAAGAATGCAGGGGGTGAGGGGGCGGTGGCCAAACTGGTGGCGGCGCGGGCCTTGCAGATTCCGGTGATCCTGATCGGGCGGCCCCGGATCCCGGCGCGCCGGGCGGTGGAGAGGGTGGACGAGGTGATGGCGTGGATTCATGCCGACCTCGGGGTAAAGACGTAAGGCCCGATGCGGCGGGTGGCGGAATTGCCGACGATGACAATGGTGCGCATGTCGGCCATTTCGGGGGTGGCCTCAGACAGGGTGACGGTGGTGATGGTTTCGTCGGGCGTGGACACGGCGCGGGCGAAGGTGATCAGGCGGCCCGGTTCACAGCCCTGACGCAGCAGGTCGAGAACCTGGCCGAAGTGATGCGGGCGGCTGGCGGAGCGGGGGTTGTAGAAGGCCATGGCGAAATCGCCTTCGGCTGCAAGGCGGACGCGGCGCAGGACAAGGTCGAAGGGTTTGAGGTTGTCGCTCAGGTTGATGGCGCAGAAATCATGACCCAAGGGGGCACCCGCGCGGGCGGCGGCGGCGAGCATGGCGGTGATGCCGGGCAGGACGCGGACGTCGACCTGTGCAAGGGCCGGGTCCGCCACCATCGCCTCGAACACGGCGCTGGCCATGGCGAAGACGCCGGGATCACCGGAGGAGACGACGACAACCCTTGCGCCGTCGCGCGCCATCTTCAGGGCATGGGCCGCGCGGTCAAGCTCGACGCGGTTATCGCTGGCATGCAGTGTCAGGCCGGGGCGGGGGGCGATGCGGGCGACATAGGGGATGTAGCCGACGATGTCGGTGGCTTGCG
>JANMDH010000455.1:0-4347 GCA_031376195.1 Gemmobacter sp.
CCGAAGGCAAAGATAGGCGTGGCCGTTTCCGGCGGAAGCGATTCCATGGCGGCGCTTTATCTGATGGTGAATACAGCACCCGGGCAAGTGGCCGCCGTGACGGTGGATCATCGCCTGCGGACCACATCGGGGGATGAGGCGCGGCAGGTTGCGCAGGTTTGCGCAAATCTGGGTGTTGCGCACACGACCTTGGAATGGGACCATAGCATCATCACAGGCAATCTGCAGGATCAGGCTCGGCGGGCGCGATACAGGCTGATCGAGAACTGGGCGCGCGGGCAGGGGGTCGGGGATGTGGTGCTGGGGCACACGGCGGATGATCAGGCGGAGACGTTCCTGATGGGGTTGGCACGCGAGGCTGGCCTGGACGGTCTGTCGGGGATGCGGCGGGAGTGGGTGCAAGGTGGCGTGCGGTTTGTGCGGCCTTTTCTGACGGTCCTCCGGGCCGATCTGCGGGCCTATCTGCGGCGACGCGACGTAAGTTGGATCGATGATCCGTCGAATGAAAATGCGGACTTCACAAGGGTGAAGGCGCGGCGGGTGATGCAGGCGCTGGAGCCGTTGGGCATCAGCGCCGCGATGCTGGCCGGTTCGGCGGGGCATCTGGCGCAGGCGGGGCAGGCGCTGGACGAAGTGATGTGGCAGGCGTTTCAGGATTTCGGCGAGGAACGGGCGGGCGGGATCGCGTTTGCGCGCCGGGAATTTATGCGTCTGCCGGGCGAGGTGTCGCGGCGGCTTGTTGACCGGGCGCTGCGCTGGGTTTCGTCCGCAGACCACGGGCCGCGCGGACCGTCGCTGATGCGGGCTGCGGCCGCAATGATGGAAGGCCGGGACCTGACGCTGCACGGCTGCCGGGTGCGGATCGGGGAGGATATCATTCGGATCACGCGGGAACCGAAAGCGGTCGCAGGCGTGACCAGCCCGACGGGTGACGTGTGGGATGGTCGGTGGCAGATGGAAGGCCCGCATGCGCCGGGGCTGGAGGTGAGGGCCCTGGGCGCGGAGGGGCTGCGGGCCTGCAAGGATTGGCGCGCGACGGGCCTTTCGCGGGATGTGCTGATCGTGACACCCGCGATCTGGCGGGGGGATACGCTAATCGCGGCCCCGCTGGCGGGCAAATCCGCAGGCTGGGCTGCGACAGTTACGGCTGCTTTTGGCTTATTCGCAGTATCGCATTGAACCACCCGCTGTTCTGACTATCTTACAGGAAAGGCTGGGGTCTGTAGGGACTCGGCGCATCGAGGAGATATTTGGTGGGCAACGCGAGAAATATCGCATTCTGGGTTGTACTTTTTCTGTTGGTGCTGGCGTTGTTCAACATGTTTGGCGGCAGTCAGGCAACCAGCACTTCGGGTAACCTGTCCTATTCGGAATTCATCCAGAAGGTTGACGCGGGCGAGATCAATTCCGTCACGCTGGATGGCGAACGGGTGATGATCACGGCGGCGGACGGCAAACGGTATGTGACGATCAAGCCTGAGGGCGAAGATGTCAGTGACCGCCTGCTGGCCAAGAATGTGGACGTGCAGGTTCAGGCGCAGGAACAGTCGGGGTTCTTTTCGCTGATCAGTCTTTGGTTGCCGTTCCTTGTGCTGATCGGCATCTGGATTTTCTTCATGAACCGGATGCAGGGTGGCGGGCGTGGCGGGGCGATGGGCTTTGGCAAATCCCGGGCAAAGCTGCTGACGGAAAAGCACGGCCGGGTGACGTTTGACGACGTGGCGGGGATCGACGAAGCCAAGGAAGAGCTTGAGGAAATCGTGGAATTCCTGCGCAACCCGCAGAAGTTCAGCCGTCTGGGCGGCAAAATTCCGAAAGGCGCTTTGCTGGTCGGCCCCCCCGGCACGGGTAAGACGCTGCTGGCACGCGCAATTGCGGGTGAAGCAGGGGTTCCGTTCTTTACAATCAGCGGTTCCGACTTTGTGGAAATGTTCGTGGGCGTGGGCGCAAGCCGGGTGCGCGATATGTTCGAACAGGGCAAGAAGAACGCGCCCTGCATCGTGTTCATCGACGAAATTGACGCGGTGGGCCGGGCGCGGGGCGTTGGCATGGGCGGCGGCAATGATGAACGTGAACAGACGCTGAACCAGTTGCTGGTGGAAATGGACGGGTTCGAGGCGAATGACGGCGTGATCATTGTGGCGGCGACGAACCGCAAGGATGTTCTGGACCCGGCATTGCTGCGTCCGGGTCGGTTTGACCGCCAGATCCATGTGCCGAACCCTGACATCAAGGGGCGTGAAAAGATCCTGACGGTGCATTCGCGCAAGGTGCCGGTGGGGCCGGATGTGGACCTGCGGATCATCGCGCGGGGGTGCCCGGGCTTTTCGGGGGCGGACCTTGCGAACCTTGTGAACGAGGCGGCGCTTACGGCGGCGCGGATGGGGCGGCGGTTTGTCACCATGGTCGATTTTGAACAGGCCAAGGACAAGGTGATGATGGGTGCCGAACGGCGGTCGATGGTGCTGACGGCGGACCAGAAGGAAAAGACTGCCTATCACGAGGCAGGTCATGCGATCGTGGGCATGAACATGCCGAAATGCGACCCGGTCTATAAGGCGACGATCATCCCGCGGGGCGGTGCCTTGGGGATGGTGGTCAGCCTGCCGGAGATGGACCGGCTGAACATGCACAAGGACGAAGGCAAGCAGAAGATCGCGATGACGATGGCGGGCAAAGCGGCCGAGATCATCAAATACGGCGAAGAAGGCGTGTCTTCGGGGCCAGCGGGCGACATTCAGCAGGCAAGTTCGCTGGCGCGGGCGATGGTGATGCGCTGGGGCATGTCGGATGCGGTGGGCAACATCGATTACGCCGAAGCGCATGAGGGTTATCAGGGGAACACGGCGGGATTTTCGGTATCGGCGGAAACCAAAACCCTGATCGAGGCGGAAGTGAAATCCCTGATCGACGAAGGCTATGATACCGCGCGCCAGGTTCTGCTGGACAAGGCAGAGGATTTCGAGCGGTTGGCGAAGGGTCTGCTGGAATATGAGACGCTGACGGGGGATGAAATTCGCCGGGTGATCGCGGGCGAGGTTCTGGGGGGTGATGATGCACCGCCACCGCCGAGCAGCGGTCTGACATCGCTGGCGGCCATTCCGAAGACAAAACCGAAGGCCGCGAAAAAATCTGATCCGGGGATGGAACCGGAACCGTCGGTCTGATTGTAAAGTGAAAACCCCGGAACCTGAAAAGGTTCCGGGGTTTTCGTTTGGGGGATGGGCGGGTCTTGCCCCGGCATCTTGGGCGGGCCACTGTGGGGCGAACCATTTACGGAGCAAGCGATGCCCGCCCTGATCCCCACGCAATTCACCGGAACGATCACATGGTTGGGCCGGGTGCCTGACCGCGGCGCGGCGCTGGAAAGCGGGTCTGTTCCGACCCTGCGCGCGGGTTTCGACGGACCCGAGGGCGAGGCGCATGGGGGGCTGACGCGGCCTGCGTGCAGCCGGGTCAAGGCGCAGTATCCGCGTGATACGGTGATCCGCAACGTGCGGCAGTTTTCCGTGCTGGGGGCTGAAGATCTGGCGGAAATTGCCGCCGCGATGGGGCTGGAGGCGCTTGACCCGGCGCTGATCGGGGCGACGATGGTGATTTCGGGCATCCCCGATTTCAGCCATATCCCGCCGTCATCCCGTCTGCAGGCAAAAGGGGGCGCGACCTTGGTGGTGGATATGGAAAACCGCCCCTGCATCCTGCCCGCGCGCCCGATTGAAACGCGGCATCCGGGGTTCGGCAAGACTTTCAAACCTGCGGCGGCGGGGCGGCGCGGGGTCACGGCCTGGGTCGAACGCGAGGGCGTGTTCAAGGTGGGCGATCCGGTGCGCCTGCATGTGCCGGATCAGCCGGTCTGGGCGCATTTGGGGGATGTGCGGGGGGATTGAGTTTACGCCCTCCGCCCCCCCCTCCCACGGGGGGAGAGGGGGCAGGCTGCGCTGTTGGATTGGCAGTGCCGCCTTCGATATGGGGCAGGCCAGACTCCCTTTCCCCGGGTGGGAAAGGGTTGGGGTTACGTAATCAAAGCAGGAAATCCGATGCCCGCAGGCTGGCCGTATCTTCCACCTGAATCGCGAAATCTGCGCGGCCGTCGCCGTTTGTGTCGCCCAGCACAATCAGGTTCGGCCCGGATTTCATGATGCGCAGATCGCCCTTGTCGCCGGTAAAAGCCCGCGTGCCGATGAAATCGAACGCCTGATTGCCGGCACCCGTGTTGGCGTCGATGGCGCGCAGGTTGATCTTGTCGCCTTCGGCGCGACTGAAATCCGTCAGGGCATCGCGGCTGGTGATCGCGAAGGTGCTGTCGGCCTTGGACAGGAAAATGAATTGATCCGCGCCTTCGGCCCC
>JANMDH010000295.1:0-3440 GCA_031376195.1 Gemmobacter sp.
GCCACCGGCTCCGGTGCGTCAGCCACAACTGATTGCGCCTGCGGTTCAGCCTCCTCGGGGGCCTCTGCGGGTTGGCCCGACACTGTCGCGGGCAAGTTCCCATAAAGATCGCAGGCAAACCGCCATTCCGACGCAGGAAAACCATCCATCTTCGACGGGTACGACACCGGAGTCGAACGCGACACCATGTCAAACGAACCCGGCAGCGCCAGAAACCCGGTCAGCAACTGCGCCAGCAACTTCAATTGCGCATCCAGCTGATCGTAATCCCGCACGATTTCGCAGGCGATTTTGCCGCGTCCGTCGCTGTCCGGCACAACCTCGATCAGTTTCAGGACCTTCTTGTTGGCCACGTCGAATGTCATCGACGTCTTGCCGATTGTCAGGGACAAACGGCGCGCCGTGGTTGCAGTTTCAATCTCGCGGCAAAACGCTGCCAGACGCCCTGGCGGAGTGGACAGATCTGCCACCACTTCCTCTTCCACGCCTTGGCCACCACGCAAAAGCCGTCCGAATGTGCCCTTCATCATGGCGTCGATTCCTTTCCGCGGGCGCAGGCCCTGTCATTCCTATCATCCAAACATCACCATTCTGGTTTGTCAGCCCGGATCGTCACGTCAACAATTCACTAAATACGCCAAGTTAGAAGGTTTAACCAAGAAACGTGGCACAATTGGGGTCGATTGGTCACAAATCGAGGCTGTTTATAATGATCGTTTCCATTGCAACGCGCCGCGTCAACCACCGTTTTTCAACCAGGGATTGCACAAAATTGCAATGATGCCCCGCAAAATCCCTTGTTTCGGGTCACTTAGCCCTAGGGAAAGTATGGCCGACCATCTGTATATCAAGACGCAGGCCTGATCACACTGTTTCCGCCCTGCGACCCCGATTCCGAAAAACGACGCGAATTGCGGCAGTTGTGCCCAAATCTGAAGGCGATCCTGCCCCGGCCTTTGTCTGCGATTCGGCAACGATGCCCTGCGACGTGCCGCAAGAACACCGCGCGGGGACGGTGCGCCGAAAAAGAAAGGGACACCCGAAGGTGCCCCTTTCCCAAAACGCCTCGAACCGATGATTACATCATTCCGTCCATGCCGCCCATTCCACCCATGCCGCCGCCGCCGCCGCCGCCCGACTTCGGCTCCGGACGGTCCGCGATCATCGCCTCGGTGGTGATCAAAAGCGATGCCACCGATGCCGCATCTTCCAGTGCGATCCGCACAACCTTGGCCGGGTCGATCACGCCGAACTTGAACATGTCACCATATTCTTCGGTCTGCGCGTTAAAGCCAAAGGTCTTGTCTTTCGACTCGCGCACTTTGCCCGCAACAACGGCCCCGTCCACACCAGCATTCTGCGCGATCTGACGCAGCGGTGCTTCCAGTGCGCGACGGATGATCGCAATACCGGCGTTCTGGTCCGAGTTTACACCCACAAGACCGTCCAGCGCCGATGCTGCTTGCATCAACGCCACACCGCCGCCAACCACGATGCCTTCCTGCACCGCAGCGCGCGTTGCGTTCAGCGCGTCGTCCACACGGTCTTTACGCTCTTTCACTTCGATCTCGGTCATCCCGCCAACCCGGATCACCGCAACACCGCCAGCCAGCTTGGCCACACGTTCCTGCAGTTTTTCCTTGTCGTAGTCCGACGTCGTTTCCTCGATCTGCGCGCGGATCTGGCTGACCCGTGCCGCGATCTCGGCCTTGTCACCCGAACCGTCGACGATCGTCGTGTTGTCTTTCGTGATCGACACTTTCTTGGCTTTGCCCAGCATGTCGATGGTCACGTTTTCCAGCTTCATGCCCAGATCGTCGCTGATCACCTGACCACCGGTCAGAATCGCCAGATCCTGCAGCATCGCCTTGCGGCGATCCCCAAAGCCCGGTGCCTTCACCGCCGCGATTTTCAGACCGCCGCGCAGCTTGTTCACCACCAGCGTGGCCAAAGCCTCACCTTCCACGTCTTCTGAAATGATCAGAAGCGGCTTTTGCGACTGGATCACGGCTTCCAGCAACGGAACCATCGGCTGAAGGCTCGACAGTTTCTTTTCGTGCAACAGGATCAGCACGTCTTCCAGATCGGCCACCATCTTGTCCGCGTTCGTCACGAAATACGGCGACAGATAACCACGGTCGAACTGCATGCCTTCGACGACTTCGGTTTCCGTTTCCAGACCCTTGTTTTCCTCAACAGTGATCACGCCCTCGTTGCCGACTTTCTGCATCGCATCCGCAATCTGACGCCCGATCTCGACTTCACCGTTTGCCGAAATCATGCCGACCTGCGCCACTTCGGCGCTATCCTTAACCGGACGCGCCGCTGCTTTGATCGCGGCCACGACTTTGGCAGTCGCAAGGTCAATGCCCCGCTTCAGATCCATCGGGTTCATGCCCGCTGCAACTGCTTTCATGCCGTCCTTGATGATCGCCTGCGCCAGAACCGTCGCCGTTGTCGTGCCGTCGCCGGCCTCGTCATTGGTGCGGGAAGCGACTTCTTTCACCATCTGCGCGCCCATGTTTTCGAACTTGTCCGACAATTCGATTTCCTTCGCGACCGTCACACCATCCTTGGTGATCCGCGGTGCGCCAAAGCTTTTGTCGATCACGACGTTCCGGCCTTTTGGCCCCAGCGTCACTTTCACGGCATCCGCCAGAATGTTCACGCCGCGCAGCATCCGGTCGCGGGCATCGGTGTCGAATTTTACGTCTTTAGCAGCCATCTGATGTGCTCCTTGAATTGCGTGTGGTTGGAAAAGCGTCTCAGGCGATGATGCCGAGAATGTCGCTTTCCTTCATGATCAGCAGTTCTTCGCCGTTCAGCGTTACTTCAGTGCCCGACCATTTGCCGAACAGGATCTTGTCGCCAGCCTTCACCGACGGTGCGATCAGCTCGCCCGAATCCTTGCGTGCGCCTTCGCCAACCGAAACGATCTCACCCTCGGCAGGCTTTTCTTTTGCGGTATCCGGGATGATCAGGCCACCCTTGGTTTTATCTTCACCAACAAGGCGGCGGACCAGTACACGGTCATGCAGCGGTTTGAATGCCATCTGAAAACACTCCCTCGGTTTCAGGTTGAATTATATTGTCACTCACATCAGGCGAGTGCCAACGACGCCCATCTAGGCGCTTGGCTCCCGCGTGTCAACGCCACTCTGTCACCCGAATTTGCAAATTTTGATGACAGACCTTGGACAAAGGGCTGCGTCGTGCCACCTTTCCCGCAACCCCCGCGAAAGGTTCCCCATGCTGCGCCTTTTTCCGATTGTCGCTGCCTTCCTGCTCAGTCCCCTGACCGCCTTTGCGCAATGCGCAGGCGTCAATCTGGTTGACGCACTGTCGGAACCCGACCGCGCCGCCCTGACTACCGCCACCGCCGCCCAACCCTACGCCACCGGCAACCTTTGGCGCGCAACCAAGGACGGGGCGCAGGTGAC
>JANMDH010000464.1:0-2773 GCA_031376195.1 Gemmobacter sp.
TTTCGGACGACCCATTGATGATCGAGCTGTCTGCCACAACCAAGATGCTTCCCACCCCGGCGATTTTGGCACGGCTGAAACAGGCGGGGCAAACGGCGGCGAAGGGATTCCTGGCGGCAAATCGCGCTGACCTTAATCAGCGCAGTTCAGTCAATTTGCCGGTGTTGTTCAGTTGATCAC
Source organism: Gemmobacter sp. (assembly GCA_031376195.1). Lineage (GTDB taxonomy): Bacteria > Pseudomonadota > Alphaproteobacteria > Rhodobacterales > Rhodobacteraceae > JANPIX01. Next base: position 181 of record JANMDH010000464.1, read on the forward strand.
GGGGCGGTCCTGCGGCTTCCCTGGTGGTCGGTGCGACCAGACCTGCCGAGACGATCATTTTTGCTGCCTCTTCCGATGTCATGTCCAAAAGGACGACATCACTGGCCGGCACATAGATCAGTAAGCCGGATGTAAACGGGGTCAACGCCACGAAAACGGCGATGTGATCTTCGGTTCCGGGTAGTTTCGCCGCGATTTCGCCCTTGGCACCCGAGGCAACAAAGCCAAGAACCCACGCCCCCGGGCGGGGAAACTGGACGAGGCAGGTCTTGTCGAAATGGGTTTCCGAACGGCCAAAAACGGTTTCGGCAATCTGTTTGAACCCGGTATAGATGGATCGGACAACGGGCATCCGGTCAACCAGACCTTCGGCCTGACGCAAAAGGGACCGGCCAATCATGCCCTTGGCGATCCAGCCGATCAGAACCGTGAAAATCAGGAAAACGATGACGCCAAGCCCCCGCACAGGATAGTTCGCGTCGGGGCCGAAATAGTACTGGATCAAAGCCTGCGGTTGATAGCTGCCCGGGATCAGGGGAAGGATCCATCCATCAAGCCAGCCGATGACAGCCCAGATCAGATAGATGGTCAGACCAACCGGCAGAACAACAACCAACCCGGTCAGAAAACTGGAACGAAGCGAGGCGATCATGCCCTTTTTACGGAGGACGGGTGTAGGTTGGTCCATGGGCATCTATCAATCCTGCAAGGTATGCTGAATGTATGCGGCCACTCGGATCGCCACAATGGGCAGACGTCAGCCTTTTGCCCGCGCCTGTGCAATCTCAATGGCAATTTTCGCGCCAAGGCGTGCGTTATTCCGCACCAAAGCCATGTTGGACGTCAAGGATCGCCCGCCGGTCAACGCAAAAATCCGGTCGAGCAGATAGGGCGTGACCGCCTTCGCCGCAATTCCGGCTGTTGCAGCCTCTTTCAACGCAATCTCGATCACCGGGGTAATCACATCGCGCGGAATTTCATCGGCCTCCGGGATCGGATTGGCGACCAGCTGCCCCCCCGCCAGCCCCATAACAGCCCGCCCCAAGTGGGACGCAGCGATCATTGACGCTGTGTCCATGCGCAGGGGCGCAGGCAAACCAGAAGCGCGCGACCAGAAGGCAGGAAAATCGTTCTGACCATATGCGATCACCGGAACGCCGTAGGTTTCCAGCACTTCCAATGTTTTGGGCAAGTCCAAAATTGCCTTGGCCCCGGCAGCGATAACAGTGACTGCGGTCAGGGCCAGTTCGCGCAAGTCAGCGGATATGTCGAAACTGGTTTCCGCCCCGCGATGCACGCCGCCGATGCCACCTGTCGCAAAGACGTCAATCCCCGCCAACCGTGCGCAGATCATCGTGGCGGCAACCGTTGTCGCCCCGGTGCGCCCCATGGCCAGACAGGCGGCCAGATCAGCACGGCTCAGCTTCATCGCATCGGGTGTCTGGCCCAACTGGTCCAGTTCTGCATCTGTCAAGCCGATGTGAATGCGCCCGCCCATGACCGCGATGGTCGCAGGCACCGCCCCGGCAGTGCGCACATCGCTTTCCACCAGACGGGCGGTTTGCACATTCTGGGGAAACGGCATGCCATGTGTAATGATGGTCGATTCAAGCGCGACCACCGGCTGACCGTGATCGAGTGCATGGCGCACGTCGGGGGTGAAAACCATTGGCAGGGTCGTCATGAACCAATCTCTCCTGATACATAATTGGCGGCAGCGTGAAGCGCGTGGTTCAGGGCGGCGGCACGATCCAGACCGCGCCGTTCGGCCACGATATGGGCCGCCATGAAGGTATCCCCTGCGCCAGTGACGCGTGTCACAAGAACGGGTGGCAGCGCACCCCCGATAATTTCTTGACCGGCTTTGCCATCGGCAGACAGGCGGCCGCCATCCGTCACGAGAACCCGACCCGCCCCGCGCAACAGCAGTGCCGCCGCCGCATCGGCGGCCGTTGCTGATTGGGTTTTGGTCAACAGGCACGCCTCTTCAAGGTTCACATACAGCGTCGTGCGCGGATGCGTCAGCAGCGGCAACAGGCGTTCCGCCTTGCCCGGGCTGGCAGGTGCCACCCGCAGGTCGGCGGCAGCAAACAGCGGCAAGGTGGCGATGGTGGCCAACAGCGCCTCGGTCAGGTTGCCGTCCAGTGCGATCAGGCCGGGGTAGGGTGCGTTGGCGGACCCCAGTCGCCCATCCGACAAACTGCGCAGAATTTTATCGTCCGCCGCCTCCAGTGAATGTGCGTCGGCAATCGCCGCGATCAGGCCATTCGCCCCCTCAACCGCCATGTAGCGGTCAGTTGGCAGATCGTCGGAGCGATAGATGTGATCGGTGATCAGGCCCAGATGCGCGCAGGCTGCAACCAGCTCTTCCCCCTCGGCATCCCGCCCGATGGCCGTTAGCAGCGCAGGGGTCAGACCAAAGCGGCGCAGGGTCATCGCAATGTTCATGGCAACCCCGCCCGGCAGGCGCGTGATCCGCCCCGGCACGTCAGACCCAAGCCGCATCGCGGCGGGCGCACGGCCGATGATGTCCCACAGGACAGAACCGATGCACAGGATGTCGGGCGAATGCGTCATGCCGCTGTTTGAGGGT
>JANMDH010000524.1:0-5629 GCA_031376195.1 Gemmobacter sp.
TGGGGCTGATCGTGGATGATCAGGGGCTGTATTTCGATCCGTCCGGCCCGAGCGCCATCGAGACGACGATGCGCCAGCCGCTGCCGGATTGGGCGCGCAGGCGGGCGGAACGGCTGCAGCGCGCGCTGATCCAGTCTGGGGTGACGAAATACAATCTGCAGGGGGACATGCCTGATTTGCCTGCGGGTCACCGGGTTCGGGTGGTGGGTCAGGTGCAGGATGATGCGGGGCTGACGCTGGGGGCGGTGGGGGCGGTGAAAACCAACCTTGGCCTGTTGCAGGCCGCGCGGGCGGCACTGCCGGAGGCGGTGCTGATCTGGAAACCGCATCCCGATGTGGAGGCGGGCCTTCGTGAAGGGCATGTCGGCGCGACTGATCTGGCCGAGATCGGGGCCGTCGTTGCGCGGATGGCTGATCCCCTCGCCCTGATCGCGGCGGTGGACGAGGTGTGGACCCTGACGTCGGGCCTTGGGTTCGAGGCGTTGATCCGGGGTAAGCCGGTGACCTGTCTGGGCGTGCCGTTTTATGCAGGCTGGGGTTTGACGAGCGATCTGGGCCCGGTGCCCGAACGCCGCCTGATCCAGCCGGACGGCAGCCCCCTGCCCCGTCCCGATATCGCAACGCTGATCCACGCGGCCCTGATTTCGGTGCCCCGCTATCGCGACCCGGTGACAGGCAGGCCCTGCCCGGTTGAAGTTGTGGTTGAACGGCTGACCACGGGCACGATGCCCCGGCGCGGCACGCTGAACCGGTTGCTGGCCAAGGCGCAGGGCGTGTTGGCAGGACAGGCCTGGATCTGGCGGCGGTAGGGGTGAATGGGGTTCAGGGACGGGTCAATCCATTACCTTTCACGCGTGAAATGTCACATAAAATATTGATATATCAATAGTTTTGTAAATTCATTCATACTTTTTTCATGTTCGGCACGTGGCGATGATGGCATCGGAATATGCCGCATCTGATCGGAATGATGTGCCACAACACAGGGCGGGGCCCCGGTTCAAGACCGGAGCGGCGGGGATGGGGCGGCGCGGCCTAATAGATATATCGGATCTGTTCCGTCCAGTAGCGTTCCATCCGTTTGAGCGACTGGTTGATGTCTTCCATGCCCGCGGCCCCGATCAGGCCACGGCGGTCCAGCCCTTCGGCGTGGCGCGCGAACAGGTCGTTCAGCTGCGCCCGCACCCGCCTGCCTTTTTCCGTCAGGCGCACACGCACCGACCGGCGGTCAATATCGGAACGCTGATGGTGCATGTAGCCCAGTTCCACCAGTTTTTTCAGGTTATAGCTGACGTTCGATCCCTGATAGTAACCGCGCGTTTTCAGTTCGCCTGCGGTCACCTCATTCTCGCCCACGTTGAACAGCAAAAGGGCCTGCACCGCGTTGATTTCCAGAATATTCAGGCGTTCGAATTCATCCTTGATCACATCCAGAAGCAACCGGTGCAGCCGTTCCACCAGTGCCAGATTTTCCAGATATCCCAGCATGAACGCCTTTTGCGACCCATCCAGAATGGCCGTGTCGTTGTGCATTTCCCTGCCTCCCATACGTGTCGATACGGCGGTCAGTAAGGATACAAAACGCAAACATTCCGTAAACTCGCACCGGGTTTACCTAAAATGCGGACTATTCTTTCGGGGTCAGGCGCGCGCGGGCGAAGGCCCCGATATCGGCGATCAACGGCGCAAAACGGGGGGGAGACAGCGCCTGCCCCAGCACCATGGGGAGCAGTTCCTGATCATTTTCATTCAGCAGCGCGTCATAGGTTTCGAGGCCCGCCGCATCCATCCCGGCCAGATGCGTGTCGGCGTAGGGGCCAAGGATCAGGTCCATTTCCTTCATGCCTCGCCGCCAAGACCGCATTGCCATGCGTTTCAAACGTGCCTCTGACGATTCGACCATGCCCATTTCCCTTGCCCGCGCGCGCGCCAGCCCCTAGACAGACCGCGCATTCCTTTAACCGACGGTATACCCCATGGCCTTCCTCTCCGACACCCTGTCCCGCGTGAAACCTTCGCCGACCATCGCCGTGACGACCAAAGCGGCGGAGCTGAAAGCAGCGGGCAAGGACGTGATCGGCCTGGGTGCGGGCGAGCCGGATTTCGACACGCCGCAGAACATCAAGGACGCGGCCAAGCGGGCCATTGATGCAGGTAAGACGAAATACACCGCCGTCGATGGCATCCCCGAATTGAAGCAGGCGATCTGCGCCAAATTCCTGCGCGAAAACGGGCTGACCTATGTGCCGGCGCAAGTTTCGGTTGGGACGGGCGGCAAGCAGATCTTGTACAACGCCCTGATGGCGACGCTCAACCCGGGCGACGAGGTGATCATTCCCGCCCCTTACTGGGTCAGCTATCCCGACATGGTGTATCTTGCAGGCGGCACGCCGGTGTTTGTCGCAGCAGGGATCGAGACCAATTTCAAACTGACGCCCGCGCAGCTGGAGGCGGCGATCACACCCAAGACGAAATGGTTCATCTTCAATTCGCCCAGCAACCCCACAGGGGCGGGCTATACGCGGGCAGAATTGCGGGCGCTGTGCGATGTGCTGCTGCGCCATCCCCATGTCTGGATCATGACGGATGACATGTACGAACATCTGGTCTTTGACGATTTCGAATTCACCACGCCCGCGCAGGTCGAACCCGCGCTGTATGACCGCACGCTGACCTGTAACGGGGTGTCGAAATCCTATGCGATGACGGGCTGGCGGATCGGGTACGCGGCGGGCCCGGTGGCACTGATCAAGGCGATGGGGACGATTCAGTCGCAATCGACGTCGAACCCCAGTTCGGTGTCGCAATACGCGGCACTGGAGGCATTGACGGGGCCGCAGGATTTTCTTGCCCCGAACCGCAAATTGTTTCAGCGGCGGCGCGATCTGGTGGTGTCGATGCTGAACCAGGCCAAGGGCATCCGCTGCCCCCGACCCGAAGGCGCGTTCTATGTCTATCCGGATATTTCCGGCTGCATCGGCAAGACGAGCCCGGGCGGCGCGCTGATCACGGATGACGAGACGTTTGCGACGGCGCTGCTGGAAGAAACCGGCGTGGCGGTGGTGTTCGGGGCGGCGTTCGGGCTGTCACCGAATTTCCGGGTAAGCTATGCGACATCGGATAAGGCGCTGGAAGAGGCATGTACGCGGATCCAGACATTCTGCGCCGGGCTGAGGTAGCGGCGGATATGTCGGGCGATCTGCCGGATCATTACTTTCGGGTGCGCGACAATGGGGCGGCGGTGTTCCGGGTCGAGACGGAAAACCGCGCGCGCCGGATGGAATTGATCGAGATTGCGATGGTGAACATCCGCAATGGCAGCGTGAAACCGCATGGCGATACGGTACTGACAGACGCGGATATGGCAGTGATCACGGCATGGATGGCGGCGCGGCTGGAAACGCTGGCATCCCGGGATGTGGATGACATTCACCGGGCGGTGGATCACCTGAACCTGACGACGCAATGGGCGCAGTCCAAAGCGACCGAGGATCAGCTGGAGGCGGTGACGGACAGCCTGCTGTTGGCGATGCACGATCTGCGCACGGTTCTGGTGCGCAAGAAGTCAGACAGGATGGGCAAGGGACCGGGGGCGGAATAGCGTCGCCGCAGATCATGCCCGTGTGCGGGTGCTGCGCGCGCGCGTCCAGAACCGGATGTTCAACAGCGACGCCGCAACCGTGAGGCCGATCACCAGCCCGAGCCAAAGCCCCTGCCCGCCTAAGCCGAAACGGAAGGCAAGCAGGTAACTGGCGGGGATGCCGACGCCCCAATAGCTGATCGCGGCCAGCAGGAAGGGCACCTTGGTATCCTGAATGCCCCGCAACAGGCCCAAGGCCATCACCTGCGCGGCATCGGTCAACTGAAACAGGGCCGCGATGATCAGCAGTCCGGCACCGATGCGCACTATGTCGGCGCTTTCGGGTTTCTGCAGGTCTACGAAGGCGGAAATGATCGCCTCGGGGATCACCAGAAAAACCGCGATGATTGCGACGGCGGCGAGGATCGACAGACCGATGGCGACCTTTGCCCCGGCGCGCAGATCGGGCCAGTCGCCGATGCCAAACGACCGGCCTGCCCGCACCGTGGCGGCATTGGACAGGCCGACGTGCAGCATGAACGTCACCGAAACCGCCTGCAGGGTGATGCCGTGGGCAGCAAGTTCCACGGTGCCGATCCAGCCCATCATGATGGAGGTAGCGGTGAACAAGCCGGTTTCCGACAGGCCCGTCACCGCAATCGGCCAGCCAAGGCGGTAGACTTGCCCCATGGCCTGCCAGTCGGGACGCCAGAACCGCTGCCACAGGTTGAAATGGCGCAAGGCGGGCAAGGCCCCTGCATAGATGGCCAGCGCGATGAAGGTCAGGGACTGCACGATGACTGACGCCGTCGCAGCACCCACAACCCCCCATTCCGGGGCACCCCAGTTGCCGAAGATCAGGGCCCAGCCCAGCGCAATGTTGACCAGAACGGCGCCGATGGTGACCCAGAGCACCACTTGCGTGCGCTGCAATGCGGCGAGATAGCTTTTCAGCACCATGATCAGAAGGGCCGGCATCATGCCAAGACCCGCCACGCGCAGGAAATCCTGGGTCAGGCCGGCCACATCGGGCTGCTGGCCCAGGGCAAGCAGGATTGCACCGGAATACCAGAAAACGGGATAGCAGATCACGCCATAGATGATCGACAGCCACAGCCCCATGCGCACCGTGCGGCGCACCTGCACGTCATCGCCCTGTCCCGCCGCAGCGGCGACCATCGGCATCACCGCATGGGCAAAGCCGTTGCCCAGAACGAAGACGACGAAAAAGCAGGTGGACCCCAGAACCCCGGCGGCAAGCGGTGTGACGCCGTACCAGCCAAGCATGACCGTGTCGGTGACATGCAAGGCCATCTGCGCCAGATGGCTGCCGACAAGCGGCAGGCCAAGCGCAAGGATCGCCTGCGCATGGGCCTTGGGGGACAGGGTTTGGGTCATGGTGGTTGTCTACGCCCCGCCCTTGACGGGGGCAAGATGCGGGATCAGGCGGCATGGCAGACCGGACAGTGCGGCGACTGCGGTGGTTGCCTGCGCCGCGCCCCTTGGCCTATCCCTGCATCATTTCAGCGGACCCCGCGCCCGCGCTGGCCATGACCACGCGAAACGATTAGCCTGACGGTCCATTCGAAACGGAGATTTCCTATGATCACGCTTTATGGCGTCTACCGATCCCGCGCCTCGCGCCCGCTCTGGCTGCTGGGGGAACTAGGCTAGCCGTTCACCCATGTTCCGGTCATTCAGGCGTACCGGTTGCCCGATCCAAAGGCCGCCGATGCCCCGCTGAACACCGCGTCGCCCGAATATCTGGCCATCCATCCGCTGGGCCAGATTCCCTGCCTGACAAGGGCGATCTGACCCTGACGGAAGCGCTGGCGATGACGCTGTATATTGCCCGCCGCGACGGCAACCTTGGGCCGAAAGATGATGCCGAACAGGCCCTGATGATCAACTGGTCGCTTTTTTGCCGCAACAGCCATCGAGGATCACGCCCTGAAAATCCAGCAGACCATGACAGGTGCCGCCCCCCATATGCCCGAGGCGCAGACCATCGTCGCCGCTGCCGCCCAGGCCCTGCGCCGCGCCCTTGCC
>JANMDH010000540.1:0-3467 GCA_031376195.1 Gemmobacter sp.
GATCGACCAGCCGGTAGAACGATTTGCGGTCAATCAACGCCTCCAGCCCCGCCCGCACCAGCACATAAGGCGACGGCGTGCCCGATGCGTCATAGGCAACCCTGATCGGATGCGCGCCCCCCGCCGTCACCACATCTCCCACTTGCGTCGTGAACTGAAGGTCCGCCTCGACACCCGCCCCCGCTACGCTGAAATCCACCGCCACGAATGGCGCGTCATCCACCGTGATGCCCACCTTTTCGACCGGCGTGACCAGCACATACCGATCCCCCTCCCGCCGCAGGATGGACGCGAACAACCGCACCAACGCTGGCCGTCCAATCGGCGTGCCAAGGTAAAACCAGGTCCCGTCCCGCGCGATCCGCATGTCGATGTCCCCGCAGAAAGGCGGGTTCCACAGATGCAGGGGGGGCGGAGATTTGGTGCCACCCGTCGCCGCCTGAACCTGCGACAAAAGGCTGTCGGCCAATGGTTTTTTGGGGGCGGAAGGGAGGGATGACATGGAAATAAGAATAGGGCCGGGGCGCAGGTCGGGCAAGGGGTCCTTCGATATCATGAAGGAACTGCTGTGTGGGGGACAAAGTGGACATCCACAAAATTGCCAAAATCCTCTATCACTCAAAACTTGTAGGATAGCTTATTCGCGGAAAAATCTTCATGTTCATCCGGTTTGTCCGCCAAAACCGTCTTGGCGGCTCGTCTGCACGCGAAGGTTTCCTTTGTGCAGCCTATGAGCTTCGGAATGATCCACTCCTTAATGAGAATTCAAAGGCGCAACTGGAGGAACTACTTGAGTGGTTTCAGGTCAATCTCAAAATCCCAAAGCGATTCAGCAAGTCAAAATCCAAGGGCTATAATCGACGGGAGTTTACGGCAGGATTGAGCTGGTTTCGGGATGACGCAAGCAAAATGCTTGAAAAGGCATTCGAAATGGCCGCACTGCTGTGCGAACACGGTTATCTGATTGACGTGCTTCGCACTGATCGTGTGGGCTATATCGTTTATGATGATAATGAGCAGGTGGTCGCCGAGCCATTTTCCGATACGCAAACTTGGTAGATCAGCTTTCAAGCTGGTGTTGTCCGCTTTGCGCTCCCGCCCCCCCCTACCGCCCCCCCTTCAACCACGCCAGCCGCAGCAAACTCCGCTCCATCAATGCCATCGCAGGCGCTCGGCTGGTGGATCGCAGCGTCAGGTCCGTCTCGATCAATATCTTCAGCGCGGTTTCCAGACGCATCGCCCCCCATTCCCGCGCCTGCCGTCCCATCGCGTCTTTTCCCTTGCCCCAGACCTTGTTCAGGTTATCCGGGCTGACTGCCACCGCATGCAGCGTCCGGAAATGCCGCAGCGCCCCGATGCACAGCGTCACCGGCAGCACCCCTTGCCCTTCCAGCCTTCGCATCAGACGGGCCACGTCCGATTCCCGCCCGTCCGCCACCGCGAGCAGCACGTCATCCACACCCGCCTCAATCGTCGCGGGCGCGCATTCCGCCACATCGGCGGGCGTCACGGGGCTGGTATCCCCGTATTTATACAGCGCCAGTTTTTCCATCGTCTGGCGGAAATCGCCCGGGTCCAGATCGCGGGCCAGCCCCTGAATTTCCGTCATCGCATCCCGGCCCACATCGGTCAGCCCCGCCTTCGCCAGTGTCGCCTCGATCTCTTCCCGGCTCGGCGGATCGTCGTAAAGGCCGATCACCACCGCGTTGCGCGCGCCGTCCACCGCCTTGACCAGCGCCCCCGTCGCCTTCAACCCGCCCGCCGTGACCACAATCTGCGCATCCCCCGGCATCCACGCTTTCAGCGCTTCGGCCACCACAGGGGCCAGCGTATCCGTCGCGTCCTCCAGGAACACGACGCGCGGGCCGGGGAAAAAACCCGTCGCGCGCACGGCATCGCCCAGCAGGGAATTATCGCGGCGCACATCCGCCCCCGACATCCGCGTCAGCCGCATTTCCGATTCGCCCAGCCCCCCGATCAGCGCCAGGATCACTTCCTGCCGCCGCAAGGCCACCCGCATCGCATCGGCCCCAAAGATCAGCAGCCCCGCGCGCGCCGGATCGGGCTTTGCGAAATAACGGGCCGCATCGGCCCCCGACAGTTTCATTCTGACCAGGTGGGCGCAGTGGCGATCAGGCGGATCACGATCTGATCCGCCAGAATGCGCATCAGGCGGAACGCCGCGTCTTCCTCCGCCGCCAACCCTGCGACCGTGCTGCCCGTTGCGGAATAGCTCGTGAAATTGTCCACACGCCCCCCGGTGATCCGCGTCCCCGTCGCATCGGTCAGCGACCATTCCACCGATCCGGTCAGATTATACCGCGTGATCGCATTTTCCGGGCTGATGCCCACCCCGATGGGTTCGGTCGTGATCACATAGGCCAGCCGGTAAGGGGCTGCCTGCGGACGCCCAAGGCGTTCTTCAAGGCGTTCCACCAGATCAAAGGCATTCTTGTCGGTCGGATCGTCGATCCGGATCGAATTCTGCAGCCCTGCCGCAGGCCCGCCCGGGGCATAGGCGGGGGTAAACCCGCAGGCGGGCAGGGCGAGAAGGCATATGAGCAGGGCACGGCGGGGAAGCGCGCCCCCACCCCAACCCTTCCCCACGGGGGGGGAGGGGGCTTGCATCGCCTGTGATCTGGCGTCACGCCCAGAAATATGCACCTCCCTCCCCCTGTGTGGGGCAGAGCCAGGGTGGGGGGGCTTACAGTTATACAACCACATTGATGATGCGACCCGGAACAACGATCAGCTTTTTCACTGGCTGACCTGCCAAAAACTTGACCACAGCTTCATCCGCCAGCGCGATCTTTTCAACCTCGGATGCGGGCATGTCTTTCGGAACGCTGATTTCCGCCCGCCGTTTCCCGTTGATCTGGATTGGCAGGATCACCTGATCATCGACCAGCAGCCCCGCATCCGCCAACGGCCACGCCGCCTGCGACACCAGACCCACCCCGCCTTGCACCGACCAGATACTTTCCGCGATATGCGGCGTCATCGGCGACATCAACTGCGCCAGCGTCCGTATCGCCTCCCGCATGACGGGGGTCGAGGCATCGGATTTCGACAGCGCATTGGTAAATTCATACAGCTTTGCAATCGCCTTGTTGAACGCGAACCCGTTGATCCCCGCCGTCACCTCTGCCACCGCCCGCGCGGTCGCCCGGCGCAGATCTTCATCGCCGCTCCCCTCGTGATCGCCGGGCATATCCGCAATCCGCACGCTCAACGCCCAGACCCGGTTCAGATGCTTGAACGTCGCCTCTGCCCCCGATGCCGTCCATTCCACATCCCGCTCCGGCGGGCTGTCCGACAACACGAACCAGCGCGCGGTATCCGCCCCAAAGCTTGCGATGATGTTCATCGGATCAACGACGTTCTTTTTGGATTTCGACATCTTGGCAGATGGAATCACATCCACCGGGGTGCCGTTCGCCAATTTCCCGTCCGTTACTTCCTCGGGC
>JANMDH010000550.1:0-7501 GCA_031376195.1 Gemmobacter sp.
TGCGGGTCAGGCCGTAATGCTCGATGTAGTTCACCAATTCCAACTGCCAGATGGCGACAAAGGCCTGACCCGCGAACAGGGCCAACCCCAGCGGGCCGCCCAGCAGCCATGCCAGCGCCAGAAAGCCTGTCTGCAACGCGCCATAGCGCCAGAAGGGATTGCTGCGGTGCATGGGCGGCAGCCCCTTGCGCGCGAGCATGGCTGTTTCAGCGGCCCAGGCGGACTGCGGACCACAGTAGAGAACGCGGGGAAAAAAGCGGTGAAAGCCTTCGTTATAGCGGGCGGTGACGGCATCGCGGGGGGTGGCGACATACAGATGATGAACGCGCAGATGTTCTGAACGGAAGTGGGAATAAAGCACCATGGCGAGCAGCAGGTCGGCGAGCCAACGCTCAATGGCGGATTTCTGGTGCATCAGTTCATGCGCATAATTGATCCCGATGGTGCCGGAGACGACGCCCATGCCGAAGAACAGGCCGGTCTGTTCCCATGGCGACAGGTGATCAGTGCGGGTGACGTACCAGATCAGGCCAAAGATCAGGGCGAATTGCACGGGGAACCAGATCATCGTGATGGCCTTGTGCCAGAACAGGGCGCTGTCGGGGGTGGCGGGGTCGGGATTGGCGGGGTTCAATCCCGCAATCGCATCCATCAGCGAAAACAGCAGCCAGCCATAGATCGGCAGCAACAGGACCGTCCAGCCGCCCTGCGTTGCCCCGATCAGGGCAAGCGGGATCAGCGTCAGCGACAGCCAGAACGGCAGGGCGGCGGGGGCTGGCATCAGGAACGGGCCTTTGGGTTGGGTGGGAGCAGACTATCGAAGCCGGGCCCAAGCCTCAACTGTGACGGATGGCAGCATGGGCCAGATCAAAGGCCTTGCGCATCAGGGTGGGCAGGGCCGCCGGGCGGAAGTCAGCCTGCGGGACGTAGCCGCCCCGCAGCGGGGGCTGATCAGTGACGCGGGTGACCCTGACCCGCAGGATCAGATGGAAATGCGTGAAGGTGTGGCGCACCTCGCCCGCGTCCTGCCAATCGGCCTGCAGGGGGGCATGGCCCCTGATCCCGTCCCAATCGCTGCCGGGCCAGCCGGGCATCCCGCCAAGAAGGCCGCGATCCGGCCGGGTTTCCATCAGCCATGCGCCATCGCCGCGCTGTGCGATCCAGACGATGCCCTGACGTGTCGGCTTGGCTGTCTTTGGCAGTTTGCGCGGCAGGTCGGTTTGGATGCCCCGTTCCCGCGCCCTGCAGAAATGGTTCACCGGGCAGATACCGCAGGCCGGATTGCGCGGGGTGCAGATGGTGGCCCCCAAGTCCATCACCGCCTGAGCGTAATCGCCGGGGCGGGTGGCGGGGGTCAGGGTCTGCGCCAATCGGGTCAGTTCCGGCTTGGCCACGGGCATCGGGGTTTCCACCGCGAACAGGCGGGACATCACGCGTTCGACATTGCCATCGACCACCGTCGCACATTCGTCATAGGCAATCGCCGCAATCGCCGCCGCCGTATAGGGGCCAACCCCCGGCAGGGTCAGCAACCCGTCCCGGGAACCGGGAAACACCCCGCCATGATCGGCCACCACCGCCCGCGCGCCTTTCAGCAGGTTGCGCGCCCGGGCGTAATAGCCAAGGCCCGCCCATTCGCCCATCACATCAACGTCCGCCGCCGCCGCCAGATCGACCACAGTGGGCCAGCGGTCGGTGAAGCGCAGGAAATAGGCGCGCACGGTGGCCACGGTGGTCTGCTGCAGCATCACCTCGGACAGCCAGACGCGGTAAGGATCAGGGCGATTGCCAGCGGCCCGGTCGGACGGCGACACACGCCACGGCATCACGCGGGCGCTGCGGTCATACCACGCCAGAAGCTGATCAGAGAGGTTGGTGTTCTGCATCGGGCCGCAGCATAGTGCTGGTCGCGCTGGGGTAAAGTGGTAAGTCGCCATCAAAAAATGGCTGTCTGAAACTTACTATTCCAAGACTTCACAGAATCATCAAACTGAGCCATTCTTTAAAGTGGTTCGGATTGGTCGAACCTTATAAATTTTTTTTGTTGGAGGACTTGGAATGGCACGTGTTTTGATGACTTCGGCGTACAACAGCCTTGAGACTTGGCCCGGCAGGCTGTTCGAAGCGGTAGATCCAACGATTATTTTAACAGACCCCACCCGATTTGTGTGGACACATCCCGGTGACGGGGACTTTCCCAATTTTGAAGTCCGCATCGACGGTACGGGTTTTACCTATAATGAAGATGACGGTTCACCCTCCGGCGGGACGATCACGTCGATCAAGGTATTTGATGGGGCCACACTGATCCTGACCATCGATCAGTTTTCTGGCAGTGGCATATCCCGCGATCTTGCCCAGATCGCGAGCGATATGTTCGGCTGGCGTTTTGGAGATGACGGGGCCGGTCCGGATGGAAAGTTGGCTTGGTCACATATGCTTCAGGGCAATGATACGATCATCGGAACATCCGGGGATGACCGCCAGATTGAAGGGTTCATGGATGGAAATGACCTGTTCAATATGAAGGCAGGCGACGATTACATCTACGCCGGCGCAGGAAAGGACACGGTGAATGGCGGTGCGGGATTTGACACCCTCACCTATGAAGGGACCGCCTTCAACGAAGGTTTTAGCGCCTTTCGTGGCATCAGCGTCAACATGGTCAACAAGACTGTCATTGATTGCTGGGGCATGATCGACAAATTCACCAGGATCGAAGCGGTTTACGGTTCCCGGTTCAATGACAAGTTTGTTGGGTCGGCGGCGGACGACGAATTTTCGGGCTTCCGGGGGCGCGATGTCTTGAACGGCGGGGCGGGGCGCGATGCAGCAGTATATTATAGCGACGAGTTTTACGGTGGACGTCTCGGGATAACGGTTGATCTTGAAACCAGCTTTTTAAAGGGGGTCGCCAAGGGCTTTGCCATTGATGGGTTTGGTCAGCGCGACACCCTGATCAGCATGGAAGATATCTTTGCGACCAACTTTGATGATTCCCTCACAGGCTCTCGGTTCAGCAACAGGATACAGGGCCGGGACGGCAACGATACGATGACCGGCGGCGGGGGGCAGGATCAGTTCTATTGGCGCAGTCAGGACACGCTTGGGGATGACGACACGGTGACCGATTTCGTGGCCACTGGTGCAGGAAGGGACACTCTGGAATTCAGGACCGAATTCTTTAACAACATGAGCACGACCCTGACCCTTGTGAACGGAACCGACGCCGACGCGGCCTTGGGAACCTTCATTTTCGACGCCACCGACGCTACCCTTTACTGGGACGAAGATGGCACGGGCGGAATTGCTAAGATCAAGGTGGTGACGCTGACCAACGTCGGGTTGCTGTCGGCGGCAAACTTCGATCTGTTTTAAGCAGGGCGCGGGGGCCAACGCCCCCGTGTCACGCATTCTTTATGCCAAAATCCTTGCAAGGTGCTGGCAAGACCGCCACCTGCGGGTAGGATAGGGCGCAGAAGGGAATGCACCAGATGAAACGTGTCGGCGAACCCCAGACCCCCACCCGCCGGATGCGCGGTTTTGAAGCAGCCTCGGGGCTGCTCAAAGACCGTATTCGCACGGCGGGTGAAAAGCGCGGGTTTGCGATGACGCGTCTGTTGACGCATTGGGCGGAAATTGCGGGGGATGATCTGGCGCGCATCACGCGCCCGGTGAAGGTGGGCTATGCCAAGGGCGGCTTTGGTGCGACGCTGACCCTGCTGGTGCGCGCGGTTGAGGCACCGATGGTGCAGATGCAACTGCCCGTGCTGCGCGACCGGGTAAATGCCTGTTACGGATATAATGCGATTTCCCGGATCAGCCTGACCCAGACTGCGCCCACCGGATTTGCCGAAGGTCAGGCCGAATTCACCCCGGCCCCCATGGCACAAAAGCCCGCGCCGGACCCCGCGACAGTGGCCGAGGCGCGCAATACCGCATCCGGGGTGCAGGACGACACCCTGCGTGCCGCGCTTGAATCGCTGGCACAAAACGTCTTAAACCGCATCAGACAATAATGAGGCAGACCCCATGAACCGCCGAGAAATCCTTGCCGCCCTGGCCCTGACCGCCGCCGCCCCTTATGGCATGGCCCAGGCACAGGACACGAAAACCGCCACTGACGTGGCAATCCCCGATATGGTGCTGGGCAGCCCGGATGCCCCGGTCAAGATGACCGAATATGCAAGCTATACCTGCCCGCATTGCCAGCGGTTCCATACGGATGTGTTCAAATCCCTGAAGACCGATTACATCGACACGGGCAAGGTGCAGTTCACTTTCCGCGAAGTGTATTTTGATCGCTATGGCCTTTGGGCGGCGATGATGGCGCGCTGTGGCGGGGATATGAAGTATTTCGGGATTTCCGACATCCTTTACAACACACAGTCCGAATGGCTGTCGGCGGATGATCCGGCGGTCGTGATCGAAAACCTGAAAAAGATCGGGCGGACGGCAGGCATGGATGACGCCACGCTGGAGGCCTGTTTCAACGACAAGGCAAAGGCAGAGGCGATGGTGGCAGCCTATCAGGCGAACGCGACCGCCGACGGGATCGAGGGCACGCCTACCCTGATCATCAACGGGACGAAACATTCCAACATGTCTTACGAAGAGTTGAAAGCGATCATTGATCCGCTGATTGCGGGATGACGCCACTTGGCGGGCTGAAGGTCATTGAACTGGCCCGGATTCTGGCCGGGCCTTGGGCCGGTCAGGTGCTGGCCGACCTTGGGGCCGACGTGGTCAAGGTGGAGGCCCCGGAAGGCGATGATACGCGCCGATGGGGGCCGCCTTTCATCACCCATCGGGGCGAACAGGCGGCGGCCTATTTCCACGGGACCAACCGGGGGAAACGGTCGGTTGTGGTGGATTTCCGCACCGTGGAAGGGCAGACGCAGGTGCGGCATCTGGTGGCAGGTGCAGACATCCTGATCGAGAATTTCAAGGTGGGGGGGCTGGCGAAATACGGGCTGGATTACGCCAGTCTTGCCGCGATCAATCCCCGTCTGATCTATTGTTCGATCACCGGCTTTGGCCAGAACGGTCCTTATGCCCATCGCGCAGGCTATGATTTCATCATCCAGGGCATGGCCGGATTGATGAGCGTGACCGGGGCCGTGGACGGCCAGCCGCAAAAAGTGGGCGTGGCGGTCACCGATGTGTTCACGGGGATTTACGCGGCGACGGCCATTCTGGCGGCGGTACATCAGCGCAGTGTGACGGGGCGGGGTCAGCACATTGATATGGCGCTGATGGACGTGGCGGCGGGGATCATGGCCAATCAGGCGATGAACTATCTGGCGACGGGGGTGGCGCCCCGGATGATGGGGAACGCGCATCCGAACCTTGCGCCCTATGCGGTGTTTGACTGCGCGGATGGCTGGATCATCATCGCGGTGGGCAATGACGGGCAGTTTCAGCGGTTGTGCGGGGTTTTGGTGTTGCCGGGAATGGCGACATCGCCCGACTTTCAAACGAACGCGGACCGCGTGACGCATCGCACCGTGCTGAGCGATGCAATCACGGCGGCGACGCGGACCTGGACCAAAGCCGATCTGCTGGCGGCGTGCGAGGCGCAGGGCGTACCCGCAGGTCCGATCAATGATCTGGCGGAGGTGTTTGCCGATCCGCAGATTCTGGCGCGCCGGATGCGGATCGAACCGGACGGCGTGCCCGGCGTGCGGTCGCCCTTTGTGTTTTCGGATGCGGATCTGGCGCTTGACCGACCGGCGCCGGGATTGGGTCAGCATCAGGACATTCTGAAAGGTTGAGGCATCTTTGCCCGGACCAGCCTTTCCCTTGGCCTGCCAATCGGCTAATTTCAGCGCGGATCAATCACGGAGCGGCAGATGACCCAACGCTTGCATCTTGTTTTTGGCGGGGAACTGGTTTCCCCGGAAAAAGCCGTGTTCAAGGACGTGGGTGATCTTCACGTGGTGGGCATCTTCGCGAATCATGAAACTGCCGTGGCCGCCTGGAAATCCGAAGCGCAGCGCACGGTGGACAATGCGCATATGCGCTATTTCATCGCGCCTTTGCACCAGTTGCGCGAAGCGGGCGCGCCCGATTCCGTGGCGGAATGATCCCTGTCGCAGATGCCGTATTCCCTGGGTCTGACGCTTTACAACCTGTCGGCCGGGCGCGACCCCGCCCTGCCCAACAGTTGGCCTGATCGCCCGGCGGGGCGGTTGATCTGGATCCATGCGCCGACTGTGGAAAGCGGTGCGTCGATGGTGGAACTGGCGCGGCGGGTGATCGATGAAGACGGGCATCCGGTGCTGCTGACGACGCCGGGCGACGTGGTATTGCAGACGGGGCCATTGCAGACGGGCATGATCCGGCTGGGCCTGCCTGCCGACACCCCGGCAGAGGCGCAGGCCTTCCTTGATCATTGGCGACCCGAGGCGATCATTCTGGCGGAAGGCGAGGTGCGGCCGGCCCTTGTAACGGCGGCGCTGGAACGGGGTGTGCCGCTGGCATTGGTGAATGGACGTGCGCCGGGCCTGCCGCAGGGGCGGTCATGGTGGTGGCCGGGTTTGCTGCGCGGGGTGCTGGCACAGGTTCCGATTGTCTGGGCAATCGACGAGGCAGGCGCACGGGCGTTTCGCAAGGCGGGCTGCCCGGCAGGGGCGATCAGTGTTGCGGGGCGGATGGAAGAAGGCAGCGCCGTGCTGCCTGCGGTGGAAACCGACCGGCTGGCGCTGGCGCACCTGATGGGAACGCGGCCCGTCTGGCTTGCGGCAGGGGTGCCCGAGGCCGAAGAAACAGCGGTAATCGAGGCGCACCGGGCGGGGCTGCGGTTGGCGCACCGGTTGCTGCTTATTCTGGTGCCGCAGGATGGGGCACGATCCGGCGCTTTGGTGAAACGGGTGCGCGAGGATGAGGGTTGGGCCACAGCCTGCCGGGCCGAGGATGAGGAGCCTGACGCCGAAACCGAAGTTTACGTGGTGGATGGTGCGGCGGAATACGGGCTTTGGTACCGGCTGGCGCCGATCACGTTTCTGGGGGGCAGTTTGTCGGGGGCAGGGTGCCTGCGCAATCCGTTGGAAGCGGCGGCCTTGGGATCGGCGATCATTCACGGGCCGCGACCGGGACCGCATGGCAGCATTTTCGGACGGCTGGGGGCGGCACTTGCGGCGCGGTCGGTGGCGAGTTCGGCGGATTTGACCGAAGCGCTGGGTGATCTTTTGTCGCCGGACCGGGCCGCGCGTCTGGCGCAAGCGGCGTGGAGCGTGGCAAGCGATGGGGCCGAGGTGACGGACCGGGTGGTGCGGCTGGTGCGGCAGATGCTGGGCGAAGACAAATGAAGGCACCGGGGTTCTGGTTCACGGCCCCCGACGCGCCCGCGTGGCAGGCGCGGCTGCTGGCACCGTTGGGGTGGATTTACGCGAATGCCACGGCGCGGCGCGTGACGGGGGCAGGATATCGGGCAAAAGTTCCGGTGATCTGCGTGGGCAATGTGAACGCGGGCGGGGTGGGCAAGACGCCGACGGTGATC
>JANMDH010000563.1:0-28961 GCA_031376195.1 Gemmobacter sp.
GACAACCCCCCCGCCCCCGCCTATAACCGCGCCAACTTCAGCGTGAGGCACCCCATGACGATCAAGGTTTTTGGCCATAAATCCCCCGACACCGATGCCACAGGTTCCGCCATCATCTGGGCCTGGTATCTGACCCATGTCCGCCAGACGCCCGCCACCCCCCACCTTCTCGGCGAACCCAATACCGAAGCCGCCTTCGTGCTGCGCCACTGGGAACTCGACAAACCTGTCCGCATCGCCGATGTTGCCGCCGGGGATGATGTTGTGATCGTCGACACCAACAACCCGGCCGAGCTTCCCCCCTCCGTCAACGATGCAAACATCATCGGCATCATCGACCACCACATGCTTGTCGGCGGCCTCAAGACGAAAACCCCGATTGACATCACCATCCGCCCCCTCGCCTGCACCGCCACTATCCTGCACGATCTGATGGGTTCCGATCTTTCCCGTGCGCCCCGTTCGATCAAAGGCGCGATGCTGTCCTGCATCCTGTCCGACACGCTCGAATTCCGCAGCCCGACCACCACGCCGCATGACCGCGCCGTCGCCGAAAAACTCGCCGCCGATCTGGGTGTTTCCATCCCCGAACTGGCCACTGCCATGTTTGAGGCAAAGTCCGACGTCTCCGCCTTCAGTGACGCCGCCCTTCTGCGCATGGACAGCAAGGAATACGAAGTCGCGGGCAAACAACTGCGCGTGTCCGTCCTCGAAACCACCGCCCCGAAAATCCTGCTGGACCGCAAGGTCAGCCTGATGGCCGCCATGCCCGCCGTCGCGGCTGAGGATGGTGCCGATCAGGTGCTCCTGTTCATCGTCGACATCCTGCGCGAAGAGGCGACCCTGCTGGTCCCCAACGATCTGGTCAAGGCCATGGCCGAGGCGTCGTTTCCCTGCAAGGTCACAGGTGACACCGTGGTCTTGCCGGGTGTGATGAGCCGCAAGAAACAGATCATTCCGGCGCTGAAACTCTGATCCAAGCGGGATACGAACGTACGTACGTAAAGAAGACGTCGGGAAGACGCGTGGAAGACGTGGGTTTTCCAGCCGTTTCAAGGGGATAAGATGACAAACCTGATCGCATCGTTTGCCGACGTCAGTAACCGCTACCGCGCCGTGTTCTGCGATCTCTGGGGCTGTCTGCATGATGGCAAAAAGGCCCATCCCGCCGCTGTCGCCGCCCTGCTGGCCTTCAAGGCGCAGGGCGGAACTGTCCTTCTGCTGACCAATTCCCCCCGCCCGAAATCCAGCGTTCTCAAACAGTTGGACGGCTTCGGCGTGCCCCGCGACTGCTATGACGAAGTCGTCAGTTCCGGCGATGCCGCGCAGTATGCCCTGATCACCGGGGCCTTGGGCCGCCGTGTCTTTCACATCGGCGCGCCGAAAGATCAGCCTTTCTTCACCGACTTCGCCGATGATCTGGCCGAAACCCGCGCCGCCCACGACCCCATCGTTCAGGTCCCCCTCGCCGACGCCGAAGGGCTCGTGGTCACCGGCCTCGTGGACGACACATCCGAAACCCCCGACGACTATCGGGCCACCCTGCTCTATGCCAAAACCAAAGGTCTGAAACTCTTGTGCGCCAATCCAGACATCGTCGTCGACATGGGCGACAAACGCGTGTTCTGCGCGGGTGCGATTGCGCAGGCCTATGATGCCATGGGCGGGACCAGCCTCTATTTCGGTAAACCTCACCCGCCGATCTACGACCTCGCCCGCCGCCGCCTTGCTGCCCTGACCGGCGCAATTCCGGACGAAGATATCCTCTGCATCGGCGACGGCATCGGCACCGATGTCCAGGGCGGCGCGCAAGAAGGCCTCGACACCCTGTTCATCACTGGCGGGCTGGAGGCTGCGACATTCGGCAGCGATGCGGCAAACCCCGATCAGACGCTCCTCGACGACTGGTTGCAGGATCAGGAAATGAACCCGACTTACGCGATGGGGCATTTGCGGTAGGGTAATTTAGTTTCGTTTGTATCGCATTAAACGTATATTTATTGCTTGAACAATTTCTGCGCTGCGGCTAAGATCGACGGGACAAACCACAGGGTTCGCCATGTTCGACAACCAGCCACGCGGCACCATCTGCATCGAAGACATGGAAATCGGCATGATGCGCTGTCTGCAAAAACAGATAACCGACCGGGATATAACACTTTTCGCCGAAGCCTCGGGCGATCATAATCCCGTTCATCTGGACGAAGACTACGCCATGGGCACAATGTTCCACGGTCGCATCGCACACGGCATGCTGACCGCCAGCCTGATTTCCGCCGTGATCGGCGAACAGCTTCCCGGCCATGGCGCGGTCTATCTGGGCCAGTCCCTGAAATTCCTGGCCCCCGTCCGCCCCGGCGATCTGGTCCGGGCGGAAGTGACCGTCACCGCGATTGACCACGCCCGTCGCCGGGTGACCCTTGAAACCCACTGCGCCGTGGGCGATACGGTAGTGCTGAAGGGTGAGGCGCTGGTTCTGGCGCCCAGCCGCAAGTTCGACTAGGCGGGCACCCCGCCACCGGGGCGCGATGCAGATTTATCGGCAGTTTCAGAGGCTTGAGGCGGGGGCAAAAGGTGCCTCCGTTGCCATGGGCAACTTTGACGGGCTGCATCTGGGCCACCGTTCAGTAATTGATCTTGCACGCGGTCACGGCCCGCTCGGCATCGTCACGTTCGAACCCCACCCCCGCGAATTCTTTGCGCCCACCACCGCCCCCTTCCGCCTGATGAACGCCGAAGCCCGCGCCAACCGGCTGGCCAAACTGGGCGTCGATCACCTTTACGAACTGCCCTTCGATGCCGCCCTTGCGGGTCACACGCCGGACGCTTTCGCAAGCGACGTTCTGGTGCAGGGCCTTGGCGTGAAACATGTCGTCGTCGGTCAGGATTTCCGCTTTGGCAAGGCCCGCGCAGGCACCGCAGATGTCCTGCAATCCCTTGGGAAAAAACATGATTTTGGTGTCACCGTCGCCCCGCTGCTGGCACTTGATGGCACCGAAATCTCCTCCACCGCCATCCGCGCCGCCCTCACCGAAGGCCGCCCCCGCGATGCCGCCCACATGCTCGGCCATTGGCACCGCATCGACGGCGCGGTGCTGCATGGCGAAAAACGCGGCCGTGAACTCGGCTATCCCACCGCCAACATGTCCGTCGCCGGTCTGCACCTGCCCCGCCTTGGCGTCTATGCCGTGCGCGTCGATATCCTGACCGGCCCGCAGGCCGGCAGTCATGACGGCGTCGCCAGCCTTGGGGTGCGCCCCATGTTCGGGGTGAACACACCCAATCTGGAAACCTTTCTCTTTGATTTCTCGGGTGATTTATATGGCCAGCACCTCAGCATCGCCTTTGTCGATTACCTCCGCCCCGAATTGAAATTCGACGGGCTCCCCGCCCTGATTACCCAGATGGATGCCGATTCCGATCGCGCCCGCAACATCCTTGCGGCCCTGCCATGACCGAAAAACTCCGCCCCCGGTTCTGGGAAAAAATCCCCCTGAACAAACTGAACCCATCGGAATGGGAGGCGCTTTGTGACGGTTGCGGCAAATGCTGCCTGAACAAGATCGAGTTTGAGGATACCAACGAGGTGGCCTTCACCAAACTCGCCTGCCGCCTGCTCGATGGTGAAAGCTGCCGCTGCAGCCAATATGAAACCCGCCGTCAGTTCGTGCCCGATTGCGTGCAGCTGTCGCCCAAGACCCTGCCCAAGGTCGCCTACTGGCTGCCCCGCACCTGCGCCTACCGCCTGCGCCACGAAGGCAGGCCCCTGTTCCCATGGCACCCGCTGATTTCCGGCGATCCGAATACGGTCCACACGGCGGGCGCATCCGTGCGCGGCTGGACAGTGCCCGAGTTTGAGGTGGATGCCGAAGAGTGGGAAGATTACATCATCGACGAAATCCCCTGAAGGAACCCCATGTTCTTCGCCTCCGACAACGCCAGCCCCGCCCCTCCGCAGGTGATGGCCGCCTTAACCCGCGCCAATGACGGCTATGCGATGCCCTACGGCAACGATGCGATCATGGGTCGCGTTCGCGATCAGGTTCGCACCATATTCGAGGCCCCCGAAGCAGCGGTTTATCTCGTTGCCACCGGAACCGCCGCGAACGCGTTGGCCCTGTCGCTTTATTGCCCGCCCTGGGGGTCGGTTCTGTGCCACAGCCTTGCCCATATCACCGAAGACGAATGCGGCGCACCCGAATTTTTCAGCGGTGGGGCCAAGCTGGTGCTGGTCGACGGCACCCATGGAAAGATCACGCCTGACGCGCTGGCGGCACGGCTATCCCGGTTCGCGGATTGCAACGTGCATGGCGTGCAACGCAGTATGCTGTCGATCACCAATGTGACCGAGGCGGGCACGATCTACACCCCCGCCGAAGTAGCCTCCCTGACCGCCGTGGCGCAACGGCACGGAATGCCCATCCACATGGACGGCGCGCGCTTTGCCAACGCGATCGTGGCAACCGGCGCCTCGCCTGCCGACATGACATGGCGGGCGGGGATTGACGTCTTATCCTTTGGCGGCACGAAAAACGGTCTTCTGGGGGTTGAGGCGGTGGTGATCTTCGATCCGGCCAAAGCGTGGGAGTTTGAGCTGCGCCGCAAACGGGCGGGACATCTGCCCTCCAAGCACCGCTACCTTTCGGCCCAGATGGATGCTTATCTAACCGACGGCCTGTGGCTGGGGCTGGCGGCGCAGGCAAACGCCATGGCCGCGCGGTTGGCGGCTGGGATCGCGGCGGTACCGGGTGTGGTTCTGAGCCATCCCGTGCAGGCAAACATGCTGTTCCCGGAATGGCATGTTGAGGCACACGCGCGATTGCAGGCGGCTGGGGCGGTCTATTATGATTGGACCGGGGAACACAGCCGCAAGGCGGCGCGGCTCGTCACCTCCTGGTGCACCACGGCGGCAGATGTGGACGGGTTTCTAGCCGTGCTGCGCGGCTGACAGACCGCTCATCCACCCGTCGGGTGACTTCGCTGACCCAAGCGAAATCATCCGGCGGGTGGATGAGCGGATGTTTAAGCCTGCCCCTGCAAGTGCAAATCCAGATCCTCCAGCCGGTCCTGCCCCCAGAACCGCTCCTCGCTCACCACAAAGAACGGCACCCCGAACACGCCGCGCGATACCGCCTCTTCCAGGTTCGCCGCATAGGTTTCCGCCGCCATCAGCATGCCACGATCTGCGATGCCCGGATCAAATCCATGCGCCGTCAAAATGTCCTTCACCACCTCGTCCTCGGCAATATTCCGATCCTCCGCCCAGACCGCTCGCCCGAAACCCTGCACCAATCCGTGCACATCGCCCCCAGCCTTGGCCGCAGCAATCACGGCATAGGCCGATGGCGCCGGGTTCACCGGAAAGAAGGCAGGCTTCAGGTTCAGGGCCATCCCCCTCTTCACCGACTGTCTGCGCAGTTCCTGCAAACGGTATGCCTTCCGGCTGTCATGCCGGTCCGCCAAAACCTGGCCCCCGGTGCGGGGGAACAGGGCAGGCGCATCCAGCGGGATGAACCGTACCTCGGCCCCGTGCGCTGCGGCAATCGCCTGAAACCGCGCCCCCCCCAAATAGACGAAGGGTGAGATGGTGGCGAAAAAGTAGTCGATCTGCACCATTTGCGGCCTGCCTTCCTCTGCTTGGTTTGCAAGACCGTAACCGGGTGCTAAGCGGTGTCAACGTCACGAATCCGTCACTCAGACGATTGCCCGGGGAAAGCCATCCATGCCCGCCATCACCGAACCGAAGCTGATTTCCGGCAACGCCAACATGAGCCTTGCGAAATCCATCGCACGGCGCATGTCGATGCATCGCGGGGTCAGCGTCAATCTGGTGGATGCGCGCGTCGAACGCTTCAACGACCAGGAAATCTTCGTGGAGGTGTACGAGAATGTGCGCGGTGAGGACATGTACATCATCCAGCCCACCTCGAACCCTGCCAATGACAACCTGATGGAACTTCTGATCATAACCGATGCCC
Source organism: Gemmobacter sp. (assembly GCA_031376195.1). GTDB lineage: Bacteria > Pseudomonadota > Alphaproteobacteria > Rhodobacterales > Rhodobacteraceae > JANPIX01. The sequence continues at coordinate 5,979 of JANMDH010000563.1, forward strand.
TGCGCCGGTCCAGTGCTGACCGCATCACCGCCGTCATCCCCTATTTCGGCTATGCCCGCCAGGATCGCCGCGCCAAGGCCCGCACGCCGATTTCTGCGAAACTGGTGGCCAACCTGATTGCCGAAGCCGGGATTGACCGGGTTCTGACGCTCGATCTGCACGCAGCGCAGATTCAGGGATTTTTCGATATCCCGGTGGATAACCTCTATGCTTCCCCCATCTTCACGATGGATATCGAACATCACTTCAAAGGCAAAATGGCCGACCTGATGATCGTGTCCCCCGATGTTGGCGGCGTTGCCCGCGCGCGCGATATCGCGAAACGGATCAATGCGCCCCTCGCCATCGTGGACAAACGCCGCGACAAGGCGGGTGAAGTGGCGGAAATGACGGTGATCGGGAATGTTGCGGGCAAGACCTGCATTCTGGTCGACGACATCTGCGACACGGCGGGCACGTTGTGCAAGGCGGCGGAATTGCTGATCGAAAACGGGGCGACAGAGGTGCACAGCTATATCACCCACGGCGTCCTGTCGGGGCCAGCCGTGGAACGGATACAAAAGTCCGCCATGAAATCGCTGGTGATCACGGATTCGATTGAACCGTCCGAGGCGGTCAAGGCCACAAAGAACATCCGGATTGTGCCCACAGCCCCCATCTTTGCGCAGGCGATCCTTAATATCTGGAATGGAACAAGCGTCAGTTCCCTGTTCGAGACGGAAACGCTGATCCCCATTTACGAGGGCATGTATCAGCGTCAGTAATCCGGCATCCGTTTCCGTGATGTTACGTTTTACCTCGGCTGGGTCATCATGCTGCGTCAGGGGCCACTTTGTTGACACACAACTGTAGTTTGCGTAGCGCCGATAAATTTGTGGTGGCCAACCAAAGCGGAGTCCTTCGTATTGCCAATCCCAATCGCCAACACATCCCGCAATGCGATCACCGCATACCAGGCTTTGCGCCCTGCTGAGTGGCTGATCCTTGGAATGATAGGGGTTCTTGGTGGGGCTACCGTTTTACTCACCTGGGCGCTTCAGCGACAGGTAAACTGGCAGCCTTTTCTGGTCGGCATCCTGTTAACTCATCTCATGATTGCCTTGGGCGTTTACGCACGGGTCGGCAAAGCAGCCCCGCGGCTGGCTCTTTGCACGATTGGCATAGGGCTATTCATGGGGTTCACGGCAATTTCCACGATTTTCATTTACGCGCTGTTTCCGCTGCCCAATCCGCTGATCGACCTGAACTTGATGAAGGTCGATGCATTTCTGGGATACGATTGGCCCAGCTTTGTGGCCGGCCTCGCGGCCTATCCGTTCATCGCGAAATCTCTTGCGCTGGTCTACCACAGCTCTTTGCCACAAATCGGGTTGACCATCGTCTTGCTCGGGGCCTTGGGGCGGGAAACAGCCCTGCACCGATTTCTATTTGTGGGGATTGTCGCCTTGATCGCCGCCGTGGGCATCTGGTGGGTATGGCCAAGTATCGGCCCATCCGCATTCCATACCATCCCATCCGACGTGCAGGCGTCGACCGGTCTTGTCTTCAATCCGCGCTATGGTGATTATTTGCGCATGCTGGTTGAGACCGGCCCCGCCATCATAAGCCCCGAGATGGTGGTGGGCGTAATCGCTTTTCCATCTTACCACATGATCATGGCCTGTATGGTCGTCTGGTTCACGCGCGGCACTTTTGCGTTCGTGCCTGCCGTTCTTGTCAATCTGGCGATGATCCCGGCAACTCTGTCACATGGCGGGCACCATCTTGTGGATCTCATCATGGGGATAGTGTTGTTCTTGGGTGTAGTGTGGATTGCCCAAAAGGTGATCGTCATACGTCCCTAGAAACGGCGAACAGGGTCAAACCTCGTCCCAACCATCCATATCCCGCAGCGGTCCTATCGCCGTCCAGTCCGCCCGGATACGGGCGATCCGGCTGTCGTCCCAGGTACGGAATACGATCTCGAACTGCGCCTGCGTGATGTTTTCTGCGGCGATGTCTGCGCGCAGATTGGTTTTCTGATCCGCGTCCCACATCGAAATACCCACCATCACCGACGGCACATCTTGGAACGCTTCCTTGAACACCACCGTCTTGCGGCTTTCGCGCGGGCCTTGACCCGTCCACATAGCGCCGCCATTGGCGAAATCTGAAAAAAGGATCAGGCGCCCTTGATCAATTCCAATCTGTCCCGCTGAAAGTCGTCGCACGGCCAAATATCCTTACAAGCAGATAACACCCGACATTCCATACATTTTTACGCAAAAGAAAAGGCCCTGCAGGATGCAGGGCCGATCAAAACTTCAACCAAGACGGGTTAGTGTCCCGTCGCCACTTTCAGCGCCAGATAATCGCTGACGGTTTTCTCTGCGGCATCCTTGGCATCGGGCAGCGCACGGGTCAGCGCATCCCGTGCGCCCGCGATCATATCGTCGAGCATGGCAACAGTCACTTCATCCACCGGAATGGCGCTTTCGGCCAGAACTGACACGCCCGTTGCCGAAATCTCGGCAAAGCCGCCGGTCACGGCATAAGCCTTGGTTCCATCCGTCCCGATTGCCCGCAGCACACCGGGGCGCAGGGTCGTGATGGTGGGGGCGTGCCCCTCCATAGCCGTCATATCACCGTCCGCGCCAGGGATTTGAACCTCCGTCGCTTTCACCGAAGCCAAACGGCGTTCGGGGGACACCAGATCAAATTGCACCGTTCCCGCCATCTCAGGCCGCCGCCGCAGCCAGACGCTGCGCTTTGGCGATCACATCCGCAATCCCGCCGACCATATAGAAGGCCGCTTCGGGCAGGTGATCGTATTCGCCGGCCACCACTGCCTTGAACGACTTGATGGTTTCTTCCAGCGGAACCTGAACCCCGTCGGACCCGGTGAACACTTTCGCCACGTCAAACGGCTGCGACAAGAACCGCTGGATCTTGCGCGCACGCGCGACCGTCAGTTTGTCCTCTTCGCTCAGCTCGTCCATGCCCAGAATGGCAATGATGTCCTGCAGCGATTTATAGCGTTGCAAAATACCCTGAACCGAACGGGCCACATCGTAATGTTCCTGCCCCACAACGGTCGGGTCCATCAGACGTGATGTGCTGTCCAGCGGGTCCACAGCAGGGTAGATGCCCAGTTCGGAAATCGCGCGGGACAGGTTGGTTGTGGCGTCCAGGTGCGCAAAGGATGTCGCAGGCGCCGGGTCGGTCAAGTCATCAGCCGGCACGTAGATCGCCTGAACGGACGTGATCGAACCCGCCTTGGTCGACGTGATGCGTTCCTGCAACGCCCCCATGTCGGTCGCCAGCGTCGGCTGATAGCCCACCGCAGACGGAATGCGCCCCAACAGGGCCGACACTTCGGACCCGGCTTGGGTAAAGCGGAAGATGTTGTCGACGAAGAACAGAACGTCCGTGCCCGACTGATCGCGGAACTGTTCGGCCAGCGTCAAACCTGTCAGCGCCACACGCATCCGCGCACCCGGGGGTTCGTTCATTTGCCCGTAGATCAAGGCCACCTTGGATTCCGTCAGGTTATCAATGTTGATAACGCCCGATTCCATCATTTCATGATACAGATCGTTACCTTCGCGCGTCCGTTCACCCACGCCCGCAAACACCGAATAGCCGGAGTGCACCTTGGCGATGTTGTTGATCAGCTCCATGATCAGAACCGTCTTGCCCACACCGGCACCGCCGAACAGCCCGATCTTGCCGCCCTTGGAATAGGGGGCGAGCAGGTCGATTACCTTGATCCCCGTAACGAGGATCAACGATTCCGTCGCCTGTTCCGAAAACGCCGGGGCCGGGCGGTGGATTGTACGGTATTCGGTGGCGTTGATCGGGCCGCGTTCGTCGACGGGTTCGCCGATCACGTTCAGGATGCGGCCCAGCGTGGCGTCGCCTACGGGCACCGAAATCGGCTGGCCCGTATCGGTCACAGGCTCGCCGCGCACCAGACCTTCGGTCGCGTCCATCGCGATGGTGCGCACCGTGCTTTCGCCCAGGTGCTGCGCCACTTCCAGAACCAGCCGCTTGCCGTTGTTGGTGGTCGTCAGCGCGTTCAGAATGGCCGGCAGGTCACCCTCGAACTGCACGTCCACGACGGCACCGATGACTTGCGTGATCTTGCCGGTTGCCTTTGGTGCTTTTGCCATGTCGATACTCTCCGTACGGGTCAGAGCGCCTCAGCGCCCGAGATGATTTCAATAAGCTCTTTGGTGATTGCGGCCTGACGGGTCCGGTTGTAGATCGTCGTGTATTTCGTGATCATTTCGCCCGCGTTGCGGGTTGCGTTGTCCATCGCCGACATGCGCGCGCCCTGTTCGGACGCCCCGTTTTCCAGCAGCGCCGTGAACACCTGCGTTGCCACGGCTCGCGGCAGCAGGTCGGCCACGATCGCCTCTTCCGACGGCTCATAGTCGTACAGCGACGCCACCTGCGCCCCCGCATCGAACACCGCCGGGATCACCTGCAGGGCCGTCGGCACCTGGCTGATCACCGATTGGAACCGGTTGTAGAACAGCGTCGCCACATCGAATTCGCCCGCGTCAAACCGGGTGATGATTTCCTGCGCGATGGATTGGGCATTCGCATACCCCATCCGCTTCACCTCGGACAGATCGACATGCCCCACCGAATTCGCGGAGAAGTCACGTTTCAACTGCTCGCGGCCTTTTTTGCCAACGGTCAGCATCTTCACCGTCTTGCCTTGCGCGATCAGCGCATTCGTATGGGCACGGGCCAGACGCACGATGGTCGAATTGAACCCCCCGCACAGCCCGCGTTCCGCCGTCATCACGACCAGCAGATGCACCTTGTCTGCCCCCGTCCCCGCCAACAGGCGCGGTGCGCCGGCCGAACTGCCGACTGATGCTGACAAGCCTGCCATGACGGCGATCATCCGTTCGGCATAGGGACGAGCGGCTTCCGCGGCTTCCTGTGCGCGGCGCAGTTTTGCGGCCGACACCATCTGCATGGCCTTGGTGATCTTGCGGGTGTTCTTCACACTCGCAATCTTGTTTTTAAGGTCCTTAAGGCTGGGCATCGCTTCTCTCCCCTGCCCCGCCCTTAGGCGAAGTCTTTCGAAAAGGCGTTCAGTTCGGCCTTGATCTTGTCTTCAAGCTCGCCCTTCACCTTGCGGTCGTTCTTCGTGATGTCTTCCAACAGTGCCTTGCCTGTGGTCCGCAAGTGTTTCAGCAGACCCGCCTCATAGCGGCCCACGTCCTTCACCGGTATCTTGTCGAGATAACCTTTGGTGCCCGCAAAGATCACGCAGACGATTTCCGCATTGGTCAGCGGTGAATACTGTGCCTGCTTCATCAGTTCGGTCAGACGCGCGCCCCGGTTCAGCAGCTGCTGCGTCGATGCGTCAAGGTCCGACCCGAACTGCGCGAACGCCGCCATTTCCCGATACTGCGCCAGTTCCAGTTTCACCGGACCAGCCACTGATTTCATCGCATCCGTCTGGGCGCTTGAACCAACGCGTGACACGGACAGACCGGTGTTCACGGCTGGGCGGATACCTTGGTAGAACAACTCCGTTTCAAGGAAGATCTGCCCGTCAGTGATCGAAATCACGTTGGTCGGGATAAAGGCCGAAACGTCTCCACCTTGCGTCTCGATGATCGGCAAGGCCGTCAGCGACCCCGAACCGAAATCGGCGTTCAGTTTGGATGACCGTTCCAGAAGGCGTGAATGCAGATAAAAGACGTCGCCCGGATAAGCCTCACGTCCCGGCGGACGGCGCAGCAGCAGCGACATCTGGCGATAGGCGACGGCCTGTTTCGACAGATCATCATAGATGATCAGTGCATGGCGTCCGTTATCGCGGAAAAACTCCGCCATCGCAGTCGCGGCATAAGGGGCCAGAAACTGCATCGGTGCGGGGTCCGAGGCGGTGGCCGCGACCACAATCGTGTAGTCAATTGCGCCGGTTTCTTCCAGTTTCTTCACCAGCTGCGCCACCGTCGAACGTTTCTGCCCGATGGCGACATAGATGCAGTAAAGTTTCTTCGATTCGTCCGAACCCGCAGCCTCGTTGTAGGATTTCTGGTTCAGGATCGTGTCGAGCGCGATGGCGGTCTTGCCGGTCTGGCGGTCACCGATGATCAGTTCGCGCTGGCCACGGCCAACCGGGATCATCGCGTCCACTGATTTCAGGCCGGTTGCCATCGGTTCATGCACACCTCTGCGCGGGATGATGCCAGGGGCTTTCTGGTCCGCGACCCGGCGTTCCGTCGCCACAATCGGGCCTTTGCCATCAATCGGGTTGCCAAGGCCGTCAACCACACGTCCCAGCAGGCCGTTGCCCGCCGGCACGTCCACAATGGATTTCGTGCGCTTGACCGTGTCGCCTTCCTTGATCGAACGGTCGTCACCGAAGATCACGATCCCCACGTTGTCCACTTCCAGGTTCAGGGCCATGCCCCGGATACCGCCCGGAAATTCAACCATCTCGCCCGCCTGGACGTTATCAAGGCCATGCACACGGGCAATCCCGTCCCCGACCGACAACACCCGGCCCACTTCGGCCACTGCGGCATCTTTGCCAAAGTTCTTGATCTGGTCCTTAAGGATCGCAGAGATTTCAGCCGCCTGAATTGCCATCACCCAACCTCTTTCATTACATTCTGCAGTGCCGACAACTTCGATTTGACCGACGTATCGATCATGGTCGAGCCCAGCTTGACGATCATCCCGCCGATCAGTGTTTCATCAACGGATGTTTTCAGGATCACGTCCTTGCCAACGCTGGATTTCAGCGTGGCGGACAGTTTTTTGGATTGCGCTGCCGTCAGGGCGGCGGCCGACGTTACTTCAGCCGTCACTTCGCCCTTTTCAGCAGCAATGCGGGCGCGCAGATCAGTCAGCAGATGCGGCACGACAAACAGCCGGCGCTTGGCTGCCATCAGGGCCAGCGTATTTGTCATCGTGGCGGAAAGCCCCATCTTGGCCGCAACCGCGTTGATCGCCGCGCCCTGATCATCCCGCGAATACAACGGGGATGAGATAAGCGCGGCCAGATCGGCGCTGGCGGCAAGGGCGGCTTCCAGGGCTGCAGTATCGAATTCAAGGGCTGCAAGCGCCTTGTCCTCTTTCGCCAGCTCAAAAGCGGCCAGCGCATAACGCGAGGCAATACCGGAGGAAATCGAAGCGGAATCCGACACGTCTACCCTTCCGTCGTTTGGCTTGGATCATTTGACCGTAAGGGCCGTCGTCCAAGGTTTCCACACCGGATGGTCAGCCCATTCCGGCAAATTCGAGGCGTCTCTAGCAGAGGTGAACTCACCCCGCAACCATCTAACTCGCGGCGTTGTGATGCAGATCCGGCCCTGTGTTTTCAGGGATCGTCACAGGTTGTTCCGAATGGGCCCGCGGCACTTACGTGATATGGTGGTAGCATTACGCGTGACGGGCGGGGCATCGCATGAATCACGACGCAGTCGGGTGTTTCAGTGTGGAATATCGCACATCGTTTCGCTGCCCGATCAGCGATGCGTCAAAAGGCACGGCGTGGGGATCGGCATCGGGCGGCCGACCCCTTCCAATGCCTTCAGCGGTCGGCGCACAACGGCCCCCAAACCGCCCCGCGTCGGCGCATAAATCTGCTTGCTGACCTCTACTATCAACACCCCGCCTGCCAGCCACGGCATAAAACGCCGTCCCGATCCTTCCCAGAATTGCGCCGTACGCAACCAGAAACGGCGCTCGGACGGCGGGGCGAACAAGGCCGCGCTGTGCCGCTCCGGGGTAAAGCCGTGTTGCTTCAACTGCGCCTCCAACTGACGCAGGGAATAGGGTCGCCCGAACCCGAACGGGGTGCCGTCCGCCCGCGCCCACAGGCCGGACCGGTTCGGCACGATGAACAGCGCCCGCCCCCCCGGCCCCAGAACCCGGTGGCTTTCCTCCAGCACCGCCGCCTGATTTTCCGATGTCTCCAACCCGTGCAGCATGATCAGGCGGTCCACCATCCCCGTTGCCAGCGGCCAGGCCGTTTCTTCACACAAGACCGACACGTTTTCAATTCCGGCAGGCCAGGGCATCACCCCCTGCGGCCCCGGCATCAGTCCGATCACCCGCCGGGCATCCGCCAGATAGGGGCGCAGCAAGGGCACGGCAAAACCGAAGCCGGCGATCGTTTGCCCTTGGGTGTTCGACCACAGACCCGTCACCGCATCGCGGATCGCCCGCTGCGCCACGCGACCCAACTGGGTGCGATAGTAAAAATTGCGCAGGTCCAAAACATCAAGATGCATTGCAGCGGACGGCCCATGGCGTAAGTCTGGCACAGCATACAAGATGAAAGGCCAAAGACCATGCCACTTGAACTGGTGACTGTCCCTTGCCTGACGGACAACTACGCCTTTCTGATCCACGACGCCGCATCCGGGCAAACCGCCCTGATCGACGCGCCAGAGGCTGCACCGATCCTTGCCGCACTCGCCCAACGCAACTGGCACCTGACCGACATCCTGATCACGCACCACCACAGCGATCATATTCAAGCTGTCCCTGCCGTGATTGCCGCCACCGGCGCGCGGGTCACCGGAGCATCGGCAGACGCCCACCGTCTGCCGCCTTTGGATCGCGGCGTTGTCGACGGCGACATGCTGATGCTCGCGGGTGAGGCGTGCCATGTCATCGACGTGTCAGGCCACACCGTCGGGCATATCGCCTTTCATTTTCCAGCCTCGAACCTTGTTTTTACCGCCGACAGCCTGATGGCCATGGGCTGCGGCCGCCTGTTCGAAGGTTCCCCCGCACAGATGTGGCACAGCCTGTCGAAACTGGCAGCCCTTCCCCCCGAAACCCTCGTCTGTTCAGGCCACGAATACACCGCCGCCAATCTGCGTTTCGCTTTAACCCTTGAACCCGCCAACCCTGACCTTATCTTGCGGGGCAGACAGATCACCACAGCGCGCGACGCAGGGCAGGCCACTGTGCCATCGACCCTGAAAGACGAACTCAATACCAACCCCTTCCTGCGCGCCGGGGTCGCCAGCCTGAAAACAGCCGTCGGAATGCCCGATGCGCCGGACGCCACGGTTTTTGCAGAAATCCGGGCCAGAAAAGACAAGTTCTGACCCCAACCTGTATGCCGATTGATCACATTTCATGTGACCGGGCCAGGAAAGCGAAGAAGGCCCCAGATTTGTCTTGAAGTGGGAAGAATAAAACCGAAGTTTAACAGTATGAGGCCAAGGTCGGCCGAAGGGCGGAATGCCGGATGACCGACCCACAGGACAGGAGCACGCGACGTGCCATCTTTTTCAAACACGCTTGAGCAGGCCATCCACGGCGCACTGGCCCTTGCCAATGCGCGCCGCCACGAACTCGCCACGCTGGAGCATCTTTTGCTTTCGCTGCTCGACGAACCTGACGCCGCACGGGTGATGAAGGCCTGTTCGGTCAATCTGGATGATCTGCGCAAGACTCTCGTGGATTTCATAGACGACGATCTGTCCACGCTTGTGACCGATGTCGAAGGATCCGAAGCAGTACCCACGGCCGCCTTTCAGCGCGTCATTCAGCGCGCTGCGATCCATGTGCAATCGTCGGGGCGCACCGAAGTGACGGGCGCAAACGTGCTGGTCGCGATCTTTGCCGAACGCGAATCCAACGCGGCCTATTTCCTGCAGGAACAGGACATGACCCGCTACGACGCGGTGAACTTCATCGCACATGGTGTGGCGAAAGACCCATCCTATGGCGAACCCAGGCCCGTGACAGGCGCCGATGAACCGCACGAAACCCCAAAGGCCGAGGCGGGCGAGGCGAAGGAATCCGCGCTTTCGAAATATTGCGTCGATCTGAACGTGAAGGCACGCAAAGGCGACGTGGATCCCCTCATCGGGCGCGAGTCCGAGGTGGAGCGTTGCATTCAGGTTCTGTGCCGCCGCCGAAAGAACAACCCGCTGCTGGTGGGCGATCCGGGTGTCGGCAAGACGGCCATCGCCGAAGGTCTGGCATGGAAAATCGTCAACGGCGAAACACCCGACATTCTGGCGGGTGCCACGATCTATTCGCTCGACATGGGGTCGCTACTGGCTGGCACTCGGTATCGCGGTGATTTCGAGGAGCGGTTGAAAGCCGTCGTGAAGGAAATGGAGGATCACCCAGACGCTATCCTGTTCATTGACGAAATTCACACGGTGATCGGGGCTGGCGCCACATCAGGCGGCGCTATGGATGCCTCGAACCTGCTGAAGCCATCCCTGCAGGGCGGCAAGTTGCGCTGCATGGGATCGACCACCTACAAGGAATTTCGTCAGCACTTTGAAAAGGATCGCGCCCTATCGCGCCGGTTCCAGAAGATCGATGTGAATGAACCGTCTGTGCCGGATGCGATCAAGATCCTGATGGGTTTGAAGCCGCATTTCGAACAGCATCATGACCTGCGCTACACCGCCGAGGCGATCAAGGCGGCGGTCGAACTGGCAGCGCGCTACATCAATGACCGCAAACTGCCGGACTCCGCCATCGACGTGATTGATGAGGCGGGGGCAGCCCAACATCTTCTGCCGGATTCGAAAAAGCGGAAAACACTGGGCATCAAGGAGATTGAGGCTGTGGTGGCCAAGATCGCACGCATCCCACCGAAAAACGTCAGCAAAGACGATGCTGAAGTCCTTCGCGATCTGGAAAAATCCCTCAAACGTGTCGTGTTCGGGCAGGACAAGGCGGTCGACGCGCTGTGTTCTGCGATCAAACTGGCGCGGGCGGGCCTGCGCGAACCTGAAAAACCCATTGGCAACTATTTGTTCGCCGGGCCGACAGGCGTGGGCAAGACCGAAGTGGCCAAGCAGTTAGCCAGCAGCCTCGGCGTGGAACTGATCCGCTTCGACATGTCAGAATACATGGAAAAACATGCCGTTTCTCGGCTGATCGGGGCACCTCCCGGCTATGTCGGCTTTGATCAGGGCGGCATGCTGACGGACGGCGTGGATCAGCACCCGCATTGTGTGCTGTTGCTGGACGAAATGGAAAAGGCACACCCAGATGTCTATAACATCCTGCTGCAGGTGATGGACCATGGCAAACTGACCGATCACAATGGCCGCGCGGTTGATTTCCGCAACGTGATCCTGATCATGACCAGCAACGCCGGCGCATCCGAAATGTCGAAATCGGCCATCGGGTTTGGCCGGGACCGGCGGACTGGCGAAGATATGGCGGCGATCGAAAAGCTGTTCACGCCCGAATTCCGCAACCGTCTTGACGCGGTGATCAGTTTTGCGCCGCTGGGCAAAGAAGTCATCCTGAAAGTGGTCGAAAAATTCGTCTTGCAGCTTGAGGCGCAGTTGATTGACCGGAACGTGCATATCGAATTGTCACCCGAAGCACAGGTCTGGCTGGGCGACAAAGGCTATGACGACAAGATGGGTGCGCGTCCCTTGGGCCGGGTGATCCAAGAACACATCAAAAAGCCGCTGGCCGAAGAATTGCTGTTCGGCAAGCTGATGAAAGGCGGATTGGTGAAAGTGATGGTCAAGGACGATGCAATCGATCTGGTGATCGAAGAACCGCAGAAACCAAGGCTCACCAAGATCAAGCCACCGCTGTTGACGGCCGAATAGAACAAGAGCCCCCGCTGCGGCGGGGGCTCTTATTTCGAAGGTGACCGCGACCTGCACGCGCTGGCGCGGCTCCCCGGTGCCGCCAGCGCAGCGGCCACATTGGTTATAGCCTAACCAATTTGTGATTTGTCCCGGGTAAGCGGGCCCGATACCCCGGCATTCTTTAATTCATATTTTCTTTCGGAATTAACATGCAAACACATATCCCCGACATCGCCGATCTGCCCCGGATGATTGACCGCGCCGCCCGCATGAATGACGCCTTCATGAACGGACGGATGCAGGAATGGGTCGCCTTGGCCCGGCCTTCCGCCGATTTCTCGATTATGACTCCCTTCGGCGGCTGGTCGTCCGGCGGGTTTGACGCAACGCCTGAACGGCTAGCCGATCTCACACACGTTTTTCCTGCTGGCAAGACCGGGATTGAGGTGATCGCCGCCCATGCCTCGGGCGATTTGTCCGTGCTGGCCGTCATTGAACGGCAAACGGCTGTCGTGCACGGGATGCCGGAACAGGACTGGTCTCTTCGTGTCACACTCGTGTTCCGCCGGAATGGCGATGACTGGGACCTGATCCACCGCCACGCCGATCCGCTGGTGCAAGGCATCAGCATCGGCCAGTCTGCCGCGCTTGCGCGCGGGGCGGATCCGGCGTGACTTCACAGGCTTGGTGTCGTATCCATTCCTCAGTGGTTTCCCTCACTCACAAGCGCCAAACATATCGCAAGGACATACCACATTCCGAACTCCACCCGTCGCGCCGCCAGTATGACGCTGCACAAGGCCGTGCCGGACGAGGCCCGGACCGAAGCGAAGAAACGCCAAGGCGATCCGAAATTACAATGGGTATATCTAAACGCACGGCATTACCCTTGCTGAATATCGAAATATTGAGAGTTCTGATGATAATCCTACCCCGGCAATTTGAAATCTTCAGGCATCCCAATATAGGCATGGCGATCATCGATCAGGATGACAGGCTGGCATCGCGCATAGTGGCACCGCTTGTCCCGCTTGAACGCGCCAGGCCGCAGCCGCGCGGGCTATCGCCAGAAGTAGATTTTGGTGAACTGCCCCAAGGAATTCTTAGACAGGCCATGAGTGCAGTGCCGCTTGCCCGGCTTAAGGAAAAAGTCGGCAACGTTCCCCACGTATGCGGCAACATCATCCACCCTGTCGACCCTCTGTTTCCTGGGGTCTGACATGCGCTTGATCCTTCCCCTCGTGTTCCTCCCCCTCACTGCACACGCTTTGGACCTTGGCCTGCCGATTGACTGCACCCTCGGCAGCAACTGTTACATTCAGCAATACCCTGACCGCGACCCCGGGCCGCAGGCGCGCGATTTCACCTGCGGGCCGCTGGTTTATGACGGGCATGACGGCACGGATTTTGCGCTCCCCTCCCTCGCGGCCATGGATCAGGGCGTCAACGTTCTGGCCGCCGCCCCCGGCATCGTGCGCGGCATGCGCGACGGGATGCAGGACCGCGTCGCAGATGACATCACCAGCCCCGACATCGCCGGGCGGGAATGCGGGAACGGCGTGGTGATCGACCATGAGGGCGGCTGGCAAACGCAGTATTGCCACATGAAACAGGGCAGCCTCGCTGTAAAATCGGGCGACCGGGTTGAACAGGGCACGGCGCTGGGTCAGGTTGGCCTGTCGGGTGCCGCACAATTCCCGCATGTCGAATTTCTTGTCAGGAAAGACGGGGCCGGGATCGACCCTTTCGATCCTGACGACACGCTGACCTGTGGGCAAACCGCCCCCGCCCTTTGGAAAAACCCCGTTGCTTATCAGCCGGGCGGATTGATCGCGGCCGGCTATGCCGACCATCTGCCGACCTTTGATGAGGTGAAGGCCGGGCTGGAAACGCCCCCCTTGATGCCGCAGGACGCCCCCGCCTTGGTCGCCTGGGTCTATCTCTTCGGCGCACAGGCGGGCGATCAGGTGCATTACACCGAGAAAACCGCCGAAGGTGATCTGATCATGGATTTCTTCCCGCTGGAGAAAACCCAGGCAGCGGCTTTTCGCGCCTTTGGAAAAAAACGATCTCGTGACGCCTGGCCCCCCGGCGTCTACCAGACGACCTTTACCCACAAACGGGGCGATCTGATCCTCGGCACGATGACGGCAACAGTCACCGTCGCGCCCTGACGCCTACCGTTCCGTCAGCTTCAACTCGATCCGCCGGTTCGCCGCACGTGCCGCAGGCGTCTCGTCCACATCCACCGGCTGCCCGTCGCCGAACCCGGTCGCCGCCCACCGGTTCGGCGGAAACCCCAGACGGTCCTGCATGTACCGCACCACCGAAAGGGCGCGCGCCTGCGACAGTTCCCAGTTATCCGCAAAGGCCCCATTGCCCGACAGCGGCACATTATCGGTATGCCCGTCCACCCGGATGATCCAGTCAATCGCGGGCGGAATATCCCCGATCACCTCGTTCAGCGTCGCCACCACACCCGCGATCTGCGCCTGCCCTTCCGGGGCCAGTGTCGCTGACCCCGGATTGAACAGCACCTCGGACGAAAACACGAAACGGTCCCCAACGACCCGCACACCGTCGCGGCCCGCCAGCACTGTGCGCAACTGACCAAAGAATTCCGACCGGAACTTTTCCAGATCCTGATTTTCGGCGGCCAGCCTGATCCGCTCCGCCGCCTCCAGATCCGCCCGTTTGCGCTGTTCCGACGCCACCTGTGCCAAAGCCGAATTCAGTTGTGTCCCCAGGGCCTCCAACTGCACCTTGGCATCCACGTCTTTCGCCGCCGCCGCGTCCAGCAATCCCTGCAGGGATCCTAACTGCCCACGCAGGGCGGCGATCTGTTCGTTCAACAGGGCCACCCGTCGCTGCGATTCAACCGACTTTTCCTGCTCTGCGCTCAACGCTGCCTTCGCCACCGCCAACAGCGATGCAGGATCCCCGCCCAATTCCGCAGCCGCCTTTGCGGCCTTGGTTTCCGCCGCCGCCAGCAGGGTAAGGGTTTCTTCCGCCCGTTTGCGTTGGTCTTCCAGGGCCAGCGTCATCGACATCAGCTCGGTATCCGATTCCGCCAACTTTTTGCGCAGCGCCTCCAGCGCCGCCGCATCTGTCAGGCGCGCTGCCTCAGCATCCGTCAATTCGGCCTGCGCTGCCGCAAGATCCGCCGCCTTCGCCCCCGCGTCGGCCCGCAAATTCGCGATCAGCGCCTCCAGCGCCTCGCGCCGGGCGGCAGCCAGCCTCGCCGATTCCGCCTGTGCATCCACCTCTTTCCGGGTCGCTGCCAACGCCAGATCAATCACTTCTTTCTCGGTGATCAACTTTGCCTCGGCATCCTTCAACGCCTGCACCGAGGCGGTCAGCGTCTTCACCTGCCCCTGCGCCGTATCCCGCTGCACCAACAGAGATGCAACCTGCGCCTCGAATGACGTGATCCGCGCCGTTGCAGCATCCAGTTCCCCTTGCCGTGCCGTCAACTGCCCAGACAGCGATGCGATCAGGTCGGCCTGTTCCTGCCCTTTGGTTTCCGCTGCCGTCAGGCTGATCCCCAGACGCCCCACCTCGGCCTGCAATTCGCTCGCCCGGTTGCGCTCCAACCCCAAGGCATCCGCCAGGCCCGCCACCTGCGCCGTCAGGTCATCCAGTTCACTGCTTTGCGTCGTGATGGTTTCGCGCAGCACGGTCTGCACGACCATGAAGATCGTCAGCACAAACATCAGCACCAGCAACAGCGTGGTCAGCGCATCCACAAAGCCCGGCCAGATCGGCGCTTCGGTGCGTGACCCGCGACGTGACAGGCCCATCGCGTCAGACCTTTCCGCCGGGGCCGCGCGACATTTGTCGGATCGCGGCCGTCAGGGCCGAAAGATCGGCACGCAGATCGGCAATGCTTTCCTGCCGTCCGGCAGAAATTTCTTCCAGTATCCGCAACAGTTGCACGTCGATCGATCGCAGCCGCATCCGGCTTTCGGCATCCGCGCTCGCCCCGCTGTCCGGCACGGCAAATGCCGTCGCAAGCCGGTCCTGACCATCGGCAATCCGTGCCAAAAGTGCGGTCTGCGCGTTACCCTCATCCCCGCCTGCAACCCCCACTGCCAGATGCTCGACCGCGTCGGCAAGATTGCCCAACCGTTCCTCCAGTACCGCACGGCTAAGTTCGGCCTGCCCATGCAGGGTCTGCAGCACCTCCATCTGGCCTGCCAGATCGTCCAGCACGCCCACCATCTGGCCTGCGTCACCGCCCCCTTCAGCTTCCCCCGACCCAAAGCCAAGCCGGGTGATGGTGGACAGCCATTCTTCCAGCTCGCGGTAGAAACGGTTCTGCCCGTGGCTTGCAAACAATTCCAGAAGACCCACGACCAACGATCCCGCCAGCCCCAGCAGTGACGATGAAAACGCCGTGCCCATGCCGCCCAACTGTGCCTCAAGGCCCGTCATCAGTTTGCTGAAAACATCCACGCCGGTCTCGCCTTCCTGCGGGGCGAGGCCGCGAATGGTATCCACCATCGCGGGAATCGTGGTGGCCAGACCGTAAAAAGTGCCCAGAAGCCCAAGGAAGATCAAAAGGTTCGTCAGATATCGGGTAATGTCGCGCGCCTCATCGATCCGGGTCGCAACGGAATCGAGGATCGACACCGCGCTGGAGGACGGGATCGTTGTTCTGGCCCCGCGCGACCCCAATTGCGCCGCCAGAGGGGCAAGCAGGCGGGGCGCCGCGGAAAACTCCAGCCCGGGACGCGACTGCACGAAATCTTCGATCCAGCTAACGGATTGGAACAGCTGATAAACCTGCCAGAAACAGGAAAAGACCCCAATGACAAAGACCAGCCCGATAAAGGCGTTCAGTTCTGGCGTGGCCCCGAATACCGGGCGCAGCGCCGCAAATGAAAACCAAACCCCCGCGCCAAGCAGGCTAAGAACGATCACCATGAAGGTCAGTTGCCGGATCGGCTGGGCAAAGGTCACGGGCCGAAGGGTCATCTTTTCCATGCGCTGCCTGCGGCCCTTGTCGTTGTACTGTCGCTATCCTGACTGCATCCGGAAAGCTGCCCCGTTGATCTGCGTCAGATCGGGGTGGCTCCATGCCTCGACCCTGACCATAGGGGCTGTGCGCTTTTCTGCCAAGTCCGAACGAAGGTCAGTCCGCCAGATCGCGAACCCGTGCCGACAGCCAGTCAAGATCCGGGTCCGCGATGCCCAGATTGGCCAGATGATCCACGGTATTCCACAGATAGTCACGGTTCGGTCCCTTGATGCCGCCGCGCACGGCGATCAGCCGGGCCTGATCTTCCAGTGTCATGCCGCAGGCATACTGGTCATGATCCCTGTTGATCACATAGGTCAGCGCCTGAACCTCGCGCCCGTCGCGCAGGGTAACGGGCAGCACCTCTTCGCGGTAGGCATAAGAAATCAGTTCCCGGTCCCGCAAGGTTTGCAGGGCCAATGCCTCGGCCCCCGGCGACACGCGAAAGGCAATACCATCGCAGTGATCTTCCGGCGAGCGGTCGAGGGCCAGCACCAATCCCGGCTGATCCGCAGTGCCCCGGTAATGTACCGACCACATGCAGAACCGGCGCTGCCAGCCCTGCAGTCGGGCGACGTCCCGCTCTGCCACCGCAAAACACGGATCCCACATCAGCGAGCCATAGCCAAAGACCCAAAGTGGTGCATCCATCGGCTGGTCCTTCCCCCTTTGGGTCTGTAGATATCAGCCGTGACAAATTGGAAAGGGCGGCAATGCGGTGGCTGATCGGACTGGTGGTGATCCTCGCCACCCTTTGGGGCGGCTATTGGGTGGTGGGCTCCCGCGCGGTCGACCGGGGCGTGCGGGACTGGTTCACCGCCGAACAGGCGGCAGGACGGACAGCGCGCTATGACACGCTGTCGGTGGCGGGGTTTCCCAGCCGGTTCGATCTGACAGTGAACGGATTGCATCTGGAAAGCCCGGACGGCGCGATTGTCTGGGACGCCCCCTTTGCGCAGGTTTTCGCGCTGACCTACAAACCGTGGCACGTGATTGCAGCCTTGCCCCATACGCAGACGCTGGGGCTGCAGGGTGAACAGGTGACCCTCGCTTCCAGCTATCTGCAAGGCAGTCTGGTGGTGACACCGGACATGTCCGCCGGGCTGAACCGGATCACGGCCGTCGGGCGGGATCTGGTGCTGACATCGGATGCAGGCTGGTCCGTCTTAGCGGCCGAAGTTGATTTTGCGACGAAACGGGATGCGGCAAATCCCCTCGCCCATCAGATCGGGCTGCGGGTTACCGACCTTGCGCCGGATGCGGGATTGATGGCGGGGCTGGCAGCCAAGACCGACTTGCCGCCTGTGATCGGCCTTGTTCAGGCGGATGCGACAGTGCAGTTCAGCGCGCCCTTGGATCGGTTCGCAGGTGATACCCGCCCGCAAGTCACGGGCGTCACCCTGACCGATGCGCGGCTGGTCTGGGGTGGGATGATCCTGACCGGCACAGGTGCCGTGATGGCGGATGCCAAAGGGTTTGCCGAAGGGCGCATCGCATGGTCCTTGACGAACTGGCAACAGGTGCCACCGGCCCTGGTCGCCGCTGGCCTGATCAAACCCGAAGTGGAACTGACCGTGACCCGGATGATGGAGGTGCTGGCAGCGCAGTCCCCCGACCCGCAAGTGATGACCCTGCCACTGGTCTTCCAGTCCGGACGGGCAAGCCTCGGGCCCCTGCCACTGGGTCCGGCACCGCGCCTGAATGCCGGGGCCGGAATGTGACCCGAACGCGCGCGCAGGCCGCATGAAGCCACTGTCAATTGCCATCACCGGGGCCGGGATTGGTGGGCTGGCTGCGGCCAGTCTGCTGGCTGATCAAGGCCACACGATCAGCCTGTTTGAACGTTTTGTCACGCCCCGGCCCGTCGGCTCCGGTCTTGTCATTCAGCCCGTCGGATTGGCCGTGCTGGACCGCATCGGGGCGGGCGATGCGGCACGCGCACTCGGTGCCCCAATTGGTCGGATGCTCGGGCATCAGGAAACCGGGCGGCAGGTGCTGAATGTCTCTTACCGACCTGCCGCCCCAGGCCTCGCAATGCACCGCGCCGCCCTGTTCGAGGTCCTCTGGCAGGCCATGCTGCGCGCAGGTGTCACCGTCATCGCCGGGGCCGATGTCGCCGCAGCCGACCTGCAATCGGGCAAACGGTTGCTGCGGCTGACGGTTGGCGACACACACGGCCCGTTTGACCTGATCGTCGATGCGGGTGGTGCCGGATCACCCCTGTCACCCCTGACCCCCCGCGCCCTGCCGTTCGGCGCAATCTGGGGGCATGTGCCGTGGCCTGCCGACGGCCACCTGCCCCGGAATGAGTTGCGCCAACGCTATCACCGCGCCTCCAATATGGCGGGTATTCTGCCCATCGGCAGCCTGCCCGGCGATCCCACGCCCCGCGCAGCGGTGTTCTGGTCTTTGCCGGTTGCAGCACTCGACGGCTGGGCCGCCCGCGATATCGACGGATGGAAGCGTGACGCCATCGCTCTGTGGCCCGAAATCGCCCCCTTCCTTGCGGGCATCGCCCGAACCGATCAGATGACCCCGGCCCGCTACAGTCACGGCAGCCTGTCGCAGCCCTTTGCCCCCGCCCTTGTCCATATCGGCGATGCCGCCCACCGCGCCAGCCCGCAACTGGGGCAAGGGGCGAACATGGCCCTGCTCGATGCCCTCGCCCTGACCGAAGCCCTGCGCCTGCATTCCGTCGCCGATGCCCTGCCCGCCTATGCCCGCATGCGCCGCTGGCATGTGCGCAGCTATCAGGTGATGAGCCGCCTGTTCACACCCATGTACCAATCCGACAGCCGCGCCCTGCCCCTGATCCGCGACCATATCCTCGGCCCCATGGCCGGCTTGCCTGTCGTCCGCTCGATCCTGACGGCACTGGTATCCGGCGACATGATCCCGCCCGTCGCCTCAACCCGGTTGCCCTGACCGCTCTGCCGCCCACCGGTTCAGCCAGGCCAGAGCTGCCAGCGACAGCCCCAGCCCGAGGAAGGCCACGACCCGCGTAAGCCCGCTAAGTCCCGAAATATCGATCAGAAACACTTTGGCAATGGTCAGGGCGATCACTGCCATCCCGATCCGCCGCAACAACACCGACCGCGCCGCAATCGCCTGATACAAAAGCGCAGCTCCGGTCAGCATCAGGGCAAGCGTATAGGTGTAAAGCTCGCCCTGCGTGGTGCCGTAGTTCGATAAGATCGGTCCCTGCCAGAAATGCCGGATTTCCAGCCCGGCATAAAGGGCCACGAACCCCGCGCCGACCCACAAAAACGCGTTCCGAAGAAATGTCGGCAGATGCCCGAAAAACCGCACCGTCCCCAACAGGATCAGCCCCGGCAGGCCATAGGCAATCAGCAATGTATCAAGGATCAGTGGCCCGCCAACTGGATCGGAACTGACCAACGGGTTGAAAATCGTCACGGCGGTGCCAAGGCCAAAGGCCGCAACTGCCCCGGCAATCGCGGCGAGCCCCATACGGATCTTGCCCATGAACTCACCCAGTTGCGCGCGGTACAGCTGGACCACGGCCACCACCAGCCATGGCAGGGCAATCAGGGTTGCCGCCCAGTGCCCGCTTGGGCCTTCGGGAAAGGCGACATCAAGCCAACGGAACAGCAGCACATCGGCAAAGACCGCCGCAAAGGCGACCAGACCCGAGTCCAGAAACACTTTCGGCGCCTTGCGATCTATCCCGCGCAGCAGCCAAAGCCCGCCCGCCATCGCACCTACCGCCCCCAGAAACGACAAGGCAACCTGCGTCAGAGGCGCGTCAAAGGCCCACAAAAGGCCGGGATCAAGGAACAGCCGCCAACCCAGCACGATGGTGCCCGCCTGCACGAACCAACCCAGTTCCGGCAACCGGAAACGCCGGTCCAGCACCGCTGATGCCGCGACGAGTGCCGCGAGGGCAAGGGTCAATGCCCCTTTGGTCAGCAAGGCAAACAAGGCAAACGGGATCAGCACCAGCGCCGCCAAGGCCGCATAAGCCACGCGGCGGCGATTCGACTTTGCATCCATCCGCGCGAACGTCAGGGCAAGGGCGACCATCCCCGCCGCCAGAACCATGGCATGCACGGCCCAGGAATAGGCCCCGATTACCGCAGTCGGGTACCAGAACGCCTCCAATGCGCCCATGGCGGCGGGTGGCAGCAACACGGCCAGTCCCGCCCAGGCAACGCGGTGATCCCGTCCCGAAAGGCTGCGCAGCGCTGCGGTCAGCGACATCGCGGCAACCATGATCAGGATCAGCGTGATGGTCAGCGGGCCGCCGGTTTCGGGTGCGCGCATGGCAATCGCGGCAGCCGCGAAATCCGCCGACAACGGATCGCCGTTGATGACGTCCATGACCAACCGCACGACGAACGCGATTGCGGAAACCGCCGCCAGATCGGCAAGCGCGGGGGCCTTCGATGCCCACAGGCTGATCGCAGCAGACAGGCCCGCAAGACAGATCAGCAGCACCATGCCTTCCCCCGCCGACCGCGTGTCAAGAACGGTCATCAGCCCTGCCGCCACCAGCATCGTGCCGCCGGCCAATCGCACCGGAAAGGCGGGCCACGCCGATCTGCCCCGCGCCATCACCGCACCGCTGATCGTCGGCCCCCGATGCTGCGGGATCAGCGCGCGACCGGGAATGATGACCGACAGCAGCACCATCCCTGTCAGCATTACCCCCAGCACCCCCGCTTGCCCCGTATCCAGATACAGCAACCCCGACGCCCCAACGGCGAGGACCAGCGCCAGAACCGACACCCAGGCCCAGCGGCGCAGCGTGTCAATGCCAAGCCCCAACACGCCGATCAGTGTAAAATAGGCGTAAAGCCATGTCACATCCTGTGCACTTCCCCCAACCACAAATGGCGCAAATGTCGCCCCGATCAGGCCCACCGCTGCCAGAAACGGGCCGTAAAACCACCCCAGAACCAGCGCGATCAGGGCCACTGTTACCAACCCGACCATCGCCATTTCCGGCCCGATCAGCCCGTACATCTGCCGCGCGGCCAGAACGCCCGCGAACATCGACACAATGCCCGCCCCCGAAAAGGTCGATGGCAGATAGGCGGTTGCACCCGCCCCATCCCCCTGACGGCGACGCACCCATTCGCCTCCCGCAATCAACGCAATCCCCAGCGCAATTGCAGCCAGCACCCGCAAAGGCGGTGGCAATAGCCCGCGCTCCACACCGTATTGAACGAAAAAGACCCCTGCCAACGCCAACGACACCGCCGCAATCACCAGCACCCAGTTGTCGCGCATCCACGTGGCAAGGCTGGCAAATCTGTCCGCGCTGATCACCAACGGGCGGTTCTGGCCGGTTGACGACGGCGGCTGTGCCGTGTCGCCCACCATCGATGTTTTGGCCGAATTTCCAAACCATGGCCCGGACGTCACGGGGGCAGGCGTCACCTCCATCGTCGCAATCGGCGCCGCAACCGGCGGCGCAACCGGGGGCGGGGTGACCTGCGGTGGGGCAATCATTTCCCCCGCCGCCGCAAGGTCTGTGTCTGTGATTTTCGCCGGGGCACTCACCTTCGGGGCCACGGCCTCTGCCTGATCCAATGCCCGCTGCATCGCGGCCACTTCGCCCTCCAGCCGGACCACGCGCCTGCGCAAACCGGCTTGGCTGATCAGCAGGATGATGATCCCCACCGGCACCCCGATCAGGACCAAAATCCCCAGCGCGATCCAACTGTCCATCGCAATCTCCCCAAACACAATATTTTGCAGCATATGATCAGGCTTGCACACCAAACGATAGTTAGGAAACGTCGATGTCGTTTTTCACTTGCCCTGTCGCCGCCCGGCCCCCAAACAGCCCCGCCAGACCCCGGCTGACAAGGTTCGATACTTTCGGCCGGGGCAGCGCCACAAACGGCATGGGTCGGCACAATTCCATCGCGGCCAGACCGACCCGCGCGGTCAACGCCCCGTTGATTACCCCTTCGCCAAATCGGCGTGACAATTTCGACAGCAACCCGCCCCCCGCAAAAGACCCGATCAGATCATCCCCGATCGCCACCGCCCCCGTCGCGATCAGATAGGTGAACACCCGCCGCAACAGGCCCCAACTGCCCAGACTGCCCGACCGACCCCCGTAAATTTCCGCCAGCCGCCGGATCATCCGCAGGTTTGCGAACAGCGCTGTCACCACATCCGCCAGTGCCAGCGGAACCAGGGCCGTCACCGTCGCCACCTGCCGCGCCGCAGATTCAATTTCGCGCCGTGCTGCCTGATCCAGCGGCCCCAGCATTTCCGTTTCGGCCAAAGACAACAGGGCATCCGCGTCGAACACATCGCCCTGCAATTCGGCCAGCCGCGCCCGCCCCCAGGCCAGATCGTCCCGCCCCGCATAAAGCCGCCCAAGGCCCGCCACCACATTGCGCGCCGCTGGCAGATCGACCTTGACCCGCG
>JANMDH010000058.1:0-10176 GCA_031376195.1 Gemmobacter sp.
CATCGACACTTACCAGACCGCCATCGGATCGAAAAAATATGGGGAAGGTGCGGCCCGGGCGGTGGTGATCTGCATCTTTCTGTCGCTGTTCTGCATCGCCTATTTCCGCGTCACACGCCGTCTGGCCTCATTGGAAAGGGCGTAGGCATCATGAAAGTCAGAGCCAGAGACGCCCGCGCCATGATCGACCGTTATCAGTGGTGGGAAGTGGTCCTGATATATCTGGGCATCTTTGGGTTCCTGTTCTTCATGCTCGCCCCTTTTATCGAAGGCTTTCTGGTCAGCCTGAAGCCGCTGTCACAGCTTTTTTCATCCCCCTATCGGTTCTGGCCGGAAAACGGGTCGTTCAAGGCCTATTCGACAATGTGGGACAGCGTGCCGGGTTTCGGGTGGTATATCTTTAACTCTTTCCTGATCTCGACCGTCGCCACCATCATCGTGCTTTTGCTGGTCGTGCCCGCCGCCTATGCCTTTGCGCGTTTCGACTACAAAGGGATGGCCCTGATACTGGGCGGATTTCTGGCCGTGAGCATGTTTTCGGGGGCGGTTCTTCTTATTCCGCTGTTCCGGCTGATGCGGACGTTGGGCCTGCTGAACACCTATTTTGCGATGATCGTGCCGGGGGTTGCCTTTCTGATCCCGTCGGCGATCTGGCTGCTGCGGACCTATATGATGCGCATCCCGACTGAACTGAACGAGGCCGCGTATATGGACGGGGCCAGCCAGTTTTATACCTTTCGCCGGGTGATCCTGCCCATCGCCATGCCGGGCATCGTGGTGGTGGCGATCACGACCTTTATCGGGGCCTATGCGCAGCAATTCATCTTTGCCCTGACCTTCAATTCCAAGACGGAATACATGCCGCTGCCGGTTGGCCTTTTCGCCTATTTCGGCAAGCAGGATGTGATCTGGAATGAGCTGATGGCCGCCAGTTTCGTGGGGATCGCCCCTGCACTGGTCATCATCTTTTTCCTGCAACGCTATCTCGTCGGCGGGTTGACCGCCGGTGCGGTGAAACAATGAAAACGACCAACCAACCGGGAGACTGCAGATGAAAACACTTTTTCGCAAAAGCCTGATCGGGGCTGCCCTGGCCTGCACGACCGCAGTTCCAGCGCTGGCCCAAGACATCAGCTGGATCTATTGTGGTGACAAGATCGACCCCGTTCACGAAAAATATGTGAAGGATTGGGAAGCCGCGAATGACGGCTGGAAGATTGCCGTTGAAGTGGTCGGCTGGGGCCAGTGTCAGGACAAGGCGACAACGCTTGCCGCTGCTGGCAGTCCGGCGGGGATGGCCTATGTGGGGTCGCGCACGTTGAAGGAGTTTGCGCTGAACGACCTGATCGTGCCGGTGCCGATGACTGAAGAAGAACAGGCCGCCTATTACCCGCATATCGTATCCACCGTGACGTTCGAGGGCACGCAATGGGGCGTTCCGATCGCGTTTTCGACCAAGGCGCTGTATTGGAACAAGGGCCTGTTCAAGGAAGCCGGGCTTGACCCGGAGGCCGCACCGAAGACTTGGGCGGAAACCATTGCCGCGGCGACGGCCATCAAGGAAAAGACAGGCAAGGCGGGCTACGGCCTGCCCGCCAAAAGCTTTGACAACACGATGCACCAGTTTCTGCATTGGGTTTATACGAACAATGGTTCAGTTATTGACGCCGAGGGCAATATCACGCTGGACAGCCCGCAGAACCTTGCAGCCCTTGAGGCGTATAAGGCGCTGGTGCCGGTTTCCGTTGAAGGGGCGACTGCCTACGAACAGAACGAAATCCGGGCGATCTTTCTGGATGGTCAGGTGGGGATGATTCAGGCTGCCGTCGGGGCTGCCTATCTGCTGAAGGATACGCAGATCGAATGGGGGGTTGCTGACCTGCCGCTGGGGCCGGATGCGCAGGGTCCGGGGACGCTGCTGATCACGGACAGCCTTGCGATCTTCAAGGGGTCGGGTGTCGAGGACAAGGCGATGGAATTCGCGAAATTCATCACTTCGCCCACGGTGCAGGAAGCCTATGAAGGCGGGGGTGCCGCCGGTCTGACGCCGCTGCGCCCGTCACCTGCGGTGGACAAGATGTTGGTCGACAACCCGTTCTGGCAACCCTTCGTTGACGGGATTGCCTTTGGCGGGCCGGAGCCGTTGCTGACAGACTACAAGGGGTTTCAGAATGTGATGATCGAAATGGTGCAGTCGGTGGTGACGGGATCAGCGGAACCGCAGGCGGCCCTGACAAAGGCGGCGGCGGCGCTTGAGGAATACAAATGACCTTTCCGGGGGCGGGTAATCCCGCCCCCGGGCAATTCGACAGTCATGGAGACGCGGTTTGGGCCAGCTTTCCCTCAGGAACGTGATCAAGACTTTTGGCGACTTCGAGGTGGTGAAGGACGTATCGCTGGATGTTCACGAGGGTGAATTCATCGTGTTTGTCGGCCCCTCAGGCTGCGGTAAATCCACGCTGCTGCGCATGATCGCCGGGCTGGAACATACGACAGGCGGCGACATCGTGATTGATGGCAAACGGGTGAATGATCTGCCGCCGGTGAAGCGGGGCATCGCGATGGTGTTTCAAAGCTATGCCTTGTATCCGCACATGACGGTGTTCGAGAATATCGCCTTTCCCCTGCGGGTCGAGCGCGCGCCGGAGGCGGTGATCCGGCGGAAGGTGCTGGCGGCGGCGGAAATCCTGCATCTGGAAACGCGGCTGCAGCAAAGGCCGGGTCAGTTGTCGGGCGGACAGCGTCAGCGGGTGGCGATTGGCCGCGCGATTGTGCGTGAGCCGGAGATTTTCCTGTTTGACGAGCCGCTGTCCAATCTGGACGCGTCGCTGCGTGCGGACATGCGGATCGAACTGACGCGGCTGCACAAGCAGCTGGGGGCGACGATGATCTATGTGACGCATGATCAGATCGAGGCGATGACGATGGCGGACCGGATCGTGGTGCTGAACGCGGGGTTCATCGCGCAGATCGGTGCGCCGCTGGAATTGTATCACAAGCCGCAGAACACCTTTGTCGCGGGGTTCATCGGTAATCCACGGATGAATTTCCTTGGCGTGCGCTGTATCGGGACAAGCGATCGTGGGGTTGAGGTCGATTTTCAGGGGCAGCGCGTGACGGTGCCCGTGCGCCCGCGCGCGGGGCTGGAGGGGGCTGATCTGCTGTTGGGGATCCGGCCTGAACATGTTGGCCTGGGAAAAGGCGACGTGACCTTGCGGCTTGCACCGTCGGTGGTGGAACAACTGGGGCAACAGACCATCGGCTATGCCGCGATGCCGGGGCGGGACGGGAATTTCTGCTTTGTGCTGGCGGGAACGCGGGGGATCGAGGATGACAAGGTGCTGGATCTGGGCTTTGCGGCGGCCGACTGCCATCTGTTCGATGACAAGGGTGACGCGCTGATGCGACAGATGGAGATTGCCACGCTGACCGCGTGGGTCGCGTAAGACTTGTCTGACGGCACGGCCGGCATTATCTGTAGACAATGGTCAGCACGCATCGCCTTTTTCGGACTGTCGGGGTTGTCTGCCGCCTTGTGGGGCTGCTGACGCTGTTGATTGCGATGGCTATTCCGCATGGGTCATGGGCGTCCGCGCCGCCGCGATCTGATGTGGTGGCGATGGATCAGGGCGCTGCGCATCATGGCATGACTGACACGGGGCATCGGCAGAATGTCACGTTGTGCGTGATGCTGTGTATCGGGACCGGGTCTTTCGGGGCCGCAGACATGCCCACACGGATGGCGCCTGCGCCGCTTGCGATGTGGTTTGATGATATCGACCTGCGTCTGGTACTGGCCCCGCCTGAACTGGCGCAACGGCCACCGGACATCCTTTAACGCAGCTGAACAATCGCCACTTCGGTGGCATCTGATTTTGCGTTTGATCCTGACGGATCACAAGGAGCATCACCATGAAATTCACCACTTCACGCCGCGGCTTTATGGCCGCCTCTGCAGCGATGGCTGCAACCACCGCGCTGCCGCGTCTTGGGTTCGCCCAGACTGCCCCGCTGACCCTTGCCGCGACCACGCGTGTGCTGGAAATTGATGGCCGCGCGGCCACGGTTTACGGCCTGATGAACGGGGCAGGCGGGCAGGGTCTGATCCTTGATCCGGGTCAGCAGTTCCGGGTCGATCTGACCAATGGCCTTGATGTGGAAACCATCATCCACTGGCACGGGCAACTGCCGCCGAATGTGCAGGACGGGGTGCCCGACCTGCCGTTGCCCCTGCTGAAAACCGCCGAGATGCGCAGCTTTGACTATACGCCCAACCCCGGCACACACTGGATGCACAGCCATGTGCCGGTGCAGGAGATGAACCTGCTGGCTGCCCCGTTGATCGTGCGGACGGCGCGGGATGTGGCGGCGGACCGGCAGGAAGTTGTGATGTTCCTGCATGATTTCTCGTTCCGCCCCGCCGAGGAGGTTCTGGCCGAGATTACGGGTGGCATGGGCGGGCATGACATGTCTGCCATGGGTAAGGCCGCGCCCGAGGGCACAGCGACGGGCGGCAATGCCATGGCGGGGATGGACCATTCAGGGATGGATATGTCGGGCATGGCAATGGGCGGGATGGCCATGGACCTGAACGACTTTAACTTTGATGCTTATCTGGCCAATGACCGCACCCTGACGGACCCTGAGGTGATCGCGGTGGAAAAGGGGGGCCGCGTGCGCCTGCGCATTGTCAATGGAGCGGCGGCCACGGCCTTTTGGATCGACACCGGCGTGCCTGCGCGTCTGGTGGCGGTCGATGGTCATGACATCGTGCCGATGCCGGGCACGCGGTTCGGCATGGCGATGGCGCAGCGGCTGGATATCGAGATCGACCTGCCGGGGACTGGCGCGTTCCCGGTACTGGCTTTGCGCGAAGGGGCACGCGAACGCACGGGGCTGATCCTTGCCACCACCGGGGCAGAGGTGCGCAAGATTGCGGGAATGTCGGATGCCGAGGCGCCGGCGTTCGATACGGACATGGCGCAGGAAATGGGGCTGCAGGCGGCAACCCCGCTGATCGCCCGTCCGGTGGACCGCAGCCATATGATCATGCTTGCCGGGTCGATGCAGCCCTATCGGTGGACGATCGACGGCCAGACATGGGGCACGCACAAGCCGATTGACGCAGTGAGCGGCGAAAGGGTGGAACAAATGTTCCACAACATGTCGATGATGGGCCATCCGATGCACCTGCACGGGCATGCGTTCCAGGTGGTCAACATCAACGGTCGTGCCATCAACGGGGCGATGCGCGACACGGTCTATGTGCCGCCGATGGCGATGGTGACTGTCGCCCTTGACGCGGGCGAGGCGGCGCGCTGGATGCTGCACTGCCACCACATGCCGCATCTGTCGACGGGTATGATGACGGAATTCGCCGTTTCGGTCTGATACGATCGACTGTAGTCCTGCCGGGCAGAACCCGGCAGGGCCGGTTTGTGCGGGCATCCCGCCGCCGGCACCGGACAGGCGGCAGCCGCCTGACCTAAGCTGCGGTCGCCTCGTATCCGGCTGCCTTGAGCGCGGTGCGCATCGCGTCGATTTCTGCCGTGCTTTGCACGCCCACCGTGCGGGCTGGCATGTCGAAGGTGAGGGCGGCGGCGGGGTCCAGGGATTTGAGGGTCTTTTCGACGGTGGCTTTGCAGTGGCCGCAGCTCATGTCGGGGATCGAGAAGGTGGTCATGGGATATCTCCTGTGTGTTGATATCAGATGGGGGTTTCCAGCACTGGAAGGTCAAGGGGTCAAAAAAGTAAATCTGGGGCTTGACCTTCCAGTGCTGGGAACCCCTATCTGAGGGGGGAACCTGAAAAAGAGGCCCGTTATGACCACCTTGCAAACTGTGAACCTGTCTGTCGAAGGCATGACCTGCGCGTCCTGCGTGGGGCGTGTGGAGCGTGCGTTGAAGGCGGCACCGGGGGTGACGGGGGCCGAGGTCAACCTGGCCACGGAAACCGCGCGGATCACCACCGATGGCAGCACCGGGCCCGCGGCTTTGGCCGATGTGCTGGACAAGGCGGGCTATCCGGCGCGGGTGGCGCAGGTTGTGTTGCAGGTGGGCGACATGACCTGTGCGAGCTGCGTGGGGCGGGTGGAACGGGCGCTGGGGGGTGTTCCCGGGGTGATCGGGGCGAGTGTGAACCTTGCCACCGAAACCGCGACGGTGCGCTATCTGGAGGGGCAGGTGACACCTGCCGCGCTGATCGCGGTGAGTGCGGCAGTGGGGTATCCCGCATCGGTGGCCACGCCTGCGGATGCCGAAGATCAGGGCAGCCGCAAGGACCGCGAGGCGGCGGGACTGGCGCGGATGACATGGATCGCGGCGGCGCTGACCCTGCCGGTGTTTGTGGTGGAAATGGGCGGGCATCTGTTCATGCCGATCCATATGCTGGTGGTGAACACCATCGGCATGCAGGCGAGTTGGGTGCTGCAATTCGTGCTGACGACAATCGTGCTGGCAGGACCGGGGCGGGGGTTTTACGCCAAGGGCTATCCGGCGCTATTGCGCGGGGCACCGGACATGAACAGTCTTGTGGCCTTGGGCACGACGGCGGCATACGGCTATTCCGTGGTGGCCACCTTTGCGCCTGGCGTGCTGCCGCAGGGGACGGCGGCGGTGTATTATGAGGCGGCGGCTGTCATCGTGGTGCTGATCCTGCTGGGCCGCACGCTGGAGGCGCGGGCCAAGGGGCGCACGGGGGCTGCGATCCGCAAACTGGTTGGACTTGCGCCAAAGACCGCGCGGGTGGAACGGGCGGGCGAAGTGGTGGAGCTGCCGCTGGACCAGATCTTGACAGGCGATGTGGTGCACACCCGCCCGGGGGAGCGGATTGCGGTGGATGGCGATGTGATGTCGGGCCAGTCCTATGTGGATGAAAGCATGATCACGGGCGAACCTGTGCCCGTGGAAAAGGCCGCAGGGGCGCGGGTGACGGGCGGGACGGTAAACGGGAATGGCGCGCTGGTGCTGTGTGCTACGCATGTGGGGGCGGATACGGTTCTGTCGCAGATCATCCGCATGGTTGAACAGGCGCAAAGTGCCAAGCTGCCGATCCAGGGGCTGGTGGACCGGATCACCCTGTGGTTCGTGCCTGCGGTGATGGGGCTGGCGGTGCTGACGGTGGCGCTGTGGCTTGTCTTCGGGCCGGAGCCTGCGCTGGCGCATGCGCTGGTGGCGGGGGTGTCGGTGCTGATCATCGCGTGCCCCTGTGCGATGGGGCTGGCGACGCCGACGTCGATCATGGTCGGCACGGGGCGCGCGGCGGAACTGGGGGTGTTGTTCCGCAAGGGCGATGCGTTGCAGGGTTTGCAAGGGGTGGCGGTGGTGGCGCTGGACAAGACGGGGACACTGACCGAGGGGCGGCCGGAGCTGACTGATCTGGTGGTGATGCCGGGGTTTGAGGAGGGGCAGGTGCTGGCGCTTTTGGCCGGGGCGGAGGCGGCGTCGGAGCATCCGGTGGCGAGCGCCATTCTGCGGGCGGCGAAACTGCGCGGGATCAAGGTGCCGCAGGCGACAGATTTTACCGCGATCCCGGGGTATGGCGTGCAGGCGCGGGTGGAGGGGCGGGTGGTGTTGGCGGGCGCGGACCGCCTGATGCGGCGCGAAGGTGTTGACTTGCCCGACGCAGACCCCGCGCTGGCCATGGCGGCAAGGGGCCGCACGCCGCTGTATCTGGCCGTCGATGGCCAGTTGGCTGCGGTTGCGGGCGTGGCTGACCCGATCAAACCGGCCACGCCGGGCGCGATTGCGGCCCTGCAGGGGCAGGGGTTGCGGGTGGTGATGATCACTGGCGACAACAGGGCGACGGCGGCCAAGATCGCGGCGGAACTGGGCATTGCCGATGTGATCGCCGAAGTGCTGCCTGCGGGCAAGGTCGCGGCCTTGGAGGGCCTGCGCGATCATGGTCCGGTGGCCTTTGTGGGCGATGGCATCAACGACGCGCCCGCCCTTGCGGCGGCGGATGTGGGCATCGCCATCGGCACCGGCACGGATGTGGCGATTGAGGTGGCGGATGTGGTGCTGATGTCGGGCGATCTGACGGCGGTGGTGAACGCCTTTGCGATCAGCCGGGCCACGATGCGCAATATCCGCCAGAACCTGTTCTGGGCCTTTGGTTATAATGTGGTGCTGATCCCGGTTGCGGCGGGGGCGCTTTATCCGGTCAACGGCGTCCTGCTGTCGCCCGCCCTGGCGGCAGGGGCGATGGCATTGTCGAGCGTGTTCGTGCTGACCAACGCCCTGCGCCTGCGCCGGGTGCGGGCGGCGACCCCCACGCCCCGGCACCCCCAGCTGCCCATTGTGCTGACCCCCGCCACCGCCTGAGGAGACACCGATGAACATCAGCGAAGTCGCCAGCCACGCAGGCCTGCCGCCCAAAACCATCCGCTATTACGAAGACATCGGGCTGATCAAACCGCTGCGCGATACCAACGGTTACCGTGCCTTTCGCGACAGCGATATGCACAAGCTCGTCTTTCTGGGCCGTGCGCGGGCGCTGGGGTTCACGATCGAGAACTGCCGCGCCCTGCTGGCGCTGTGGGAAGACAAATCCCGCGCCAGCGCGGATGTGCGGGTGATTGCGACGGACCATCTGAAACAAATCGAGGCAAAGATCGCCGACCTGGCCGCCATGCGCGATACGCTGTCAGACCTGGTGCGGACCTGCGCGGGAAATGACCGCCCCGACTGCCCGATCCTCAGCTCGCTGGAGACATGAGGGTTTTGGGATCCTTGCATTTCTGTCCGTTTCGGCAGTTTGCGTCACCTGGGATCACACTGCATCGGCAAGTGTTGCAATACTCCGCCGACCGCGTGTTTCGTTGCGTTGGCTTTCAGACGGTGCGCCGATAAGATGGCGGTGCATAGAATGGGACGCCGGAATGATGCCACGGTTGATGATGATGGGCTTGGGTGCGCTGTTGCCGGCGATGCCCGCAAACGCGCATCCGCATATTTTTGTCGACACGCAGATTGAAATCAACTTCGACCCCCAAGGGCGGGCTGACGGGGTGCGGGTGACATGGACATATGACGATCTGACCTCGCTTCAGTTCATCGCCGACAGAGGCTTGGACGCGGATTTTGATGGTGCGCTGACGGACGCAGAAAATGCAGCCCTGTCCGGGTTCGATATGGATTGGGAAGAAGGCTATGCGGGCGACACCTATGTGTTGTTGGGCGCAGCGCCCGTGCAACTTTCGGGTCCGTCCGATTGGACGGCCAGTTATCAGAATGACAAGATCACATCGTCCCATCTGCGGCGGCTGACCGAACCGGTGGCAATCGGACCCGAACCCTTGGTGGTGCAGGTCTACGACCCCACCTTGTATTCGGGCTATTACATCGTGGGCGAACCCAAATTGATCGGGACATCGGACTGCCAGATCACCGTGCAGCGGCCAGACCTGCATGTTGCAAACGCACGCCTTGATGCGGCGATTGCCGCCCTGCCGGGCGATGCCGAGAATGATTTTCCCGCCTTGGGTGCCGCCTTTGCAGAAGAGGTTCGCGTCACATGCGCCGCGCGGTCCTGATTCTGGGTGCCGTGTTCGGTGCCGCCTTACTGATTCTGTGGCTATCGGGCGGCCTGACGGCCGTGCAAGCCTCAATCCTTGCCGGGCAGCGTGAGATTCAATCAGCCCTCGCCTCCGCCGTGCGCAGGATCAAGACGGGGCAGCCGGGGGCCCTGACCGCACTGCTGACCGTCTGTTTCACCTATGGCTTCTTGCATGCGGCGGGCCCCGGTCATGGCAAGGTGGTGATCGGCGGCTACGGGCTGGCCCGCCGGGTGCCGCTGTTGTCACTGTCCGCCATTTCACTGGCGGCAAGTCTGGCGCAGGCAGCGGTTGCTGTTGTTTTCGTTTACACAGGTGTTGCCATTCTGGGCTGGACGCGCGAACGCGCGCATGGTGTGGCCGATCAGATCATGGCCCCGGTCGGCACGGCGGCCATCTGTGGTGTCGGCCTGTGGCTGATGTGGCGCGGCCTGCGTGGGATCAGGCGTCAAACGGCAAACTCAACGCAGAATCAACCGGGCCACGAAGTTGCCACGCATGTTCATGATGAACATTGTGGTCATGCGCATGGTCCGTCGATTGTGGACGTTGACAACCTGAACGGTTGGCGCGATGTGGCCGCCCTGATTACGGGCATCGCCTTGCGGCCCTGCACCGGCGCT
>JANMDH010000068.1:0-3224 GCA_031376195.1 Gemmobacter sp.
AGAATGGCCAGAACGGCACCAAGCTGGATCACCACCTCGAACGTCTTCCCGGCCGAATCGAACCCCAGGAAATGCGCCGCAAGCAGCAGATGACCGGTCGACGACACCGGGATAAACTCAGTCAGCCCTTCGATCAGGCCCAGAAACGCCGCGACAATCGTCGTGTCCAAGATCAGCCTTTCAGGTTCTTTGCGGATTCCTTGATCGCCTCGTACTGACCTGATGGGCGGTAACGCCACAGATAATCCGGCAGGACTGTTTCCATCGCGGTCGGCGTAATCCCAAGTTCGGCAAATCCCCGTGCGCCGGGGGCGACGACATTGTCACGCGCCAGATTGCGCACCTGATCACGGGTGATCATGCCGTTCGGAATGAAACCGCCCGTCACGAATTGCAGCAAATCAAAACCGGCTCCCATCGCCCCTGCCGCAAAGAAGGGGATGTTCAGAACCAGCTTGCGCCTGCGGATTACGGCCAGCATCCGCGTCATCAGATCGCGGAAGGTTGCCACATCCGGCCCACCCAGTTCATAGATCCCTGCCGCCGCCTGCCCCAAAACGCCTTTGACGGCCGCCGCCGCAACATCATCAACATATACCGGTTGAAACCGTGTGTTCGCCCCGACAACGGGAAGGATCGGCCCCAACCTGGCCATTCCGGCAAAGCGGTTGAAAAAGCCGTCCTCGGCCCCAAAAATGATTGACGGCCGCAGGATCACAGCACCCGGAAAGGCCGCCAGTACTGCCGCCTCGCCCTGCGCTTTGGTCCGGGCGTATTCGCTGTTTGACCCCGCATCCGCGCCGATCGCGGACATCTGGACAAACTGTGTTACGCCCGCCGCTGCCGCCAGTCGGGCGATCCGGTCCGCGCCGCGAAACTGAACCGCGTCGAACGTGTTCTTGCCCAGCCCGTTTAGAACCCCCACGCAGTTGACCGCCGCATCCGCCCCCGCCAGGGCGGCCTGCACGGACGCATCGTTACGGATGTTGCAAAGAACGGGTTCCACCTGACCGACCGCACCATAGGATTTCACGAACAGCGCCTCGTTCGGGCGGCGGACGGCGACCCGCACGCGCCAGCCTTCCTTGGCCATCCGGCGCGCGATGTATCGGCCCACAAAACCCGATCCGCCAAAGATCGTGACCAGCTTGTTCATGTTCCACGCCCCTATCTGATGGGTCAGGTTGCCGTTGCAGCTTGAATAGCCACAGGCCCGCCGCCAAACAAGGCGCAAATGGACGCAAGGATTTTGCGGTGGCCCTGTTGACAGTGCTGGCGCGCCCCATTAGCTAGCCCAAATCGACACCTGCCCAGGTGGCGGAATTGGTAGACGCGCACGGTTCAGGTCCGTGTGCCGCAAGGTGTGAAGGTTCGAGTCCTTTCCTGGGCACCACCGTCGAACGGCCTTCCTGACGGCCATGAAAGCCCCCTTCCCGGGGGCTTTTTCATTTTGGTCTGGCCGCTTTGCGCAGGGCCGTCTCGATCCGCGCGGCCTCGGCCATCTGGCGTCGGATGGCCACAATGGACGCCGCACCAGCCTTTTCATGCAGATCGGCCAGCAGATCGTGCGCAGCATCGAGCGATGGTGCTGTCATCAGCGCCAACTGGGCAAAGGCCAGGGCCAGATCAGACCTGTCGGCGGCATCGGCGGCAAGGGCCGCCTGAATCAACAACTGCGGTTGGCTCGGTGCCAGAGTAACGGCCTGTTCGGCGCATTCCAAAGCATCAGACACCCGCCCTGCAGCGATCAGTCTTTGGCATGACTGCGCCACGGGTCGTGCCGCAGCCGGGGCAAGGGCGCGCGCAGCCTGATAGGCCACCTGCGCCCCCGCCGTATCGCCTTGGGCATCCAGTATCTGCGCCAGCAGGGCAGGGTGCTGCCAGGATTGCGGGGCAAGGGCGATGGCCCGCAGGATCAGTTTTCGCGCCTGTTCCGGGGCCTTTGCACAGTCAGCCCGCGCGCGGCCTGCCAGACGCTCCGCCTGTTTCAATCGGCGATCCTCCCGGCGAAAAGCATGGGTCATGATCCGAAAGGACAGCCAAAGAACCAGCGCCGCCCAAACCATCTTAATTTGCCCAAGCCCTGCATTCTGACGGATCAAGTCGTTGCTCGGTTTCTCTCGATCAGCGATCCGCACGGCGACCCAATCCTGCGGCCCGCGCACCCGTGCGCCCGACAGCGCGCGCAAGTGAACAGCCGCGCGCCGCGCCCTGCGATAGGTATCGATCAGCAGCCGAAACGTGGACGACGGGTTTTCGTGCAAGGTCAAAGCATCGGATGTCCAGACCGGCTGCGATATTGCATCAACCCGCCGGTTGAATTCATCGTCCTCGCCGACACGCAAGCCGGGTGCAAACGCGCCGATGCCGTCAAGCAGCGTTCGGGCGTAGGACCTGCCGAAATGCACAACCAGATCGGGGTTTGCCTTCGGATCGCGCAGGCGAAAATACAGGGAATGGGCGATGGCGCTTGCGACGCTGCGGGGGTTCACTGATTGAACCGGGGTCGATACGGACAGCGCCCCCGCGTCATGTCTGGCCAGTCGCGCCGCGATCCAACCGGGCGCTGCCACGCAATCCCCAGCCAGAAAAGCCACATATGCCGCACGTGAGGCATCAACCCCGATGTTGCGCGCAGCCCCGACAAACAGCGGTGTCATCACCTCGATCAACCGGACAAAGGGCAGGTGCGGTGCAAGGGCGCGGCGGACATCCCCCCCGCCGCTGTTCACGACCACAATCTCGGCGTCCGGGGCCTGATCACGGATCGACGCAACCGCGCGGTCAAGGCCGGACTGCGCCTTGAATCCGATAATAATGACGGCCATCCGGCCTTTGCCGATCTGCGCCCCTTCCAGTATTCGGGATGAAGGCCCGGCCCAGCGCCGCCAAAGCGCCAAGGGGTCGGCAAACGCCGGACTATCCTGCAGGATCGACTGGCAGTTATGGTCAACCCATGGATCGCCACCGGTAACCTGCCGCAGGGCGGCAATGGCAGTTTGCGCCTCGGCCGTCTGACCCATCGCCACATGGGCGCGCGCCGCGATCATACTTGCAAGCAGGGGCGGGCTGTCCGCCCCAAGAAATGGCGCGATCTGCGCCAATGCATCCGCAGCCCGGCCTGCCCAAAGCGCATAGCCCGCACCAAGGATGCGCATGTCATCATCCTGCGGGTTCTGATCGCCAAAATCACTTGCCACATAGGAACAGGCATCCACCCCGCC
>JANMDH010000079.1:0-5469 GCA_031376195.1 Gemmobacter sp.
ATTCGCTGGAAGTGACGCTGTCCGATGGCAGCAAGATTGAAATCGAAGACGGTCGCTACCAGTACAAGGACGGCACGGGGCGCACCCTCGTTGAACGTCCGGCGACGCAGGCAGATGTCGACAAATGGATTGCCCTGCGCTGATCCTCGCGGGATGATACCTGAACCCCTCCGGCACGCCGGAGGGGGCATTAACCGGGGTGGGCCCCGATCAACGACTGAAAGCAGAATAACACATCATGTCCCGTCGCCCTCTCTTTCTGTTCGGGCTTATCCTGCTGATCCTGCTGGGTCAGCCGCTGCTTTTTGATTGGCTGCATCACGGGAACGGCGCTGCATTTGCCAAGGGCGGGGGCGACAGTGATGACAATGACGACGATTCCGACGATGGCGATGGCGATGGCGGTTCCGGCAGCGACAGTGACGACGATGACGATGACAACAGCGGCTCTGGCTCCGGTGATGACGATGACGATGATGACGGCGGCAACAGCGGCTCTGGCGGGTCCGGCGACGATGGCGGCGACGGTGACAACAGCGGCTCCGGCAGTGGCGATGATGATGGCGATGACGACAATTCGGGCTCGAACGGCAACTCCGGTTCCAGCAGCGGGTCGGGCTCCGGCGGCAAAGCCGGCGCGGGCGGCGGCAATGATGGCGGACGCGTCTTTGGGGATGATGTCCTGCGTCTGACCTATACCGACGGCACATCAGAACGTCTGTCCAAAGGCCGCTATGAACGGCTTGATCGCAACGGACGCGTTGTCGAACGCCGCCGGGCAAGCGCATCCGACCAATCCCGCCTGCGCAGCTTGCGCGAAACCGTGGCGCAAAACGGCACCGCATCGGGCCTTAAATTCGTTGTCGTGGTGAACAGCCGCCAGAACGCTATTCAGGTCACCGACAATGCCGGCTGGTCCGAAGTGGTCCAGCAAGGGCGCTACACGCTGACCGATCCCAATGGCAATGTCGTCACGCGGCGCACCGCGACGGATGACGATATCGGCCGCCTGCGCAACGCGGTCGGGTTGCGGTAAGACGTTCCCGTCTCATCGCGGCACGGACACGGCAACGAGAACGGCGGGTATCGTCACGGCATTACCCCGATAACCATCCCGCCCCTAAGGCGACACACCCCGCTACTTCTTCAGATGATCCCGCGCCAGCAGCGCCGCCTCTGTCCGGTTGCGCACATGCAGTTTTTGCAAAATCGTCGTCATGTAATGCTTCACCGTCTTTTCCTGCAGCTCCAGCAGACGCCCCACTTCCTTGTTGCTTTTGCCTTCCGACACCAGCCGCAGAATGTCTTCCTCCCGCTTGGACAGATCGTCCAGCGGGTTCGCCTCACGCACACCCCCGCCGTTACGCATCGTATTCAGGATCCGCGCCGCAAGGGCCGGCGACACATAGGATCCCCCCCCCGCGATATCCTTGACCAGCGCGATCAATTCACGCGATCCGACCCCCTTCAGAATATAGCCCTGTGCCCCCGCCTTCAGCGCCTGCATCACATCGTCATCTTCTTCCGATGCCGTCAGCATCGCCACACGCGGCGGTTTGGCCCGCGTCATCACCTGCCGCAGGGCCGCGATCCCCCCGCCCTGCGGCATCGAGATATCCAGCAGCAAAAGGTCCGGGGTCAGACGGTCCGACATTTCCACCGCACCGTCCGCATCCTGCGCCTGCCCCACCACCAGAATGCCCGCATCTTCCGACAGGCTGCGAGCCACGCCGTCGCGATACAAGGGGTGATCATCGGCAATCACAACACGGATCGGGGTCATGTTCTCGTCTCCAGTTCCAAAATCATGCGCAGATCGGCCCCACCTGGGCGAGACGCTGTTGCAGGCCGGTTCACGCATTCCAGGGTGCCCCCCAGGGATTCCACCCGGTCCCGCAATCCCGGCAAGCCCATCCCGCCCGCGTCATCCATCGGCTGCGGCACCGACGGAAATCCCCCGCCTTCGTCCCCCACGGTCACCGTCAGCCTGCCCCCTGCCACTTCCGTCATCAGACTCTGCCCTTTCCCCTCGGCATAGCGCCAGCCGTTGTTCAGGCCTTCCTGCACAAAACGGTACAAACAGATTTTTGCCGCCGCCGACAGGTCGGGCAAACTGACCTCGTCCCCAAGGATATGTACCACACCACCCGTCCGCGCCTGATGCGCCTCCACCACCGATGCCAGAACGTCCGCCGCGCGTCGGCTTTCGATCTCCGGCAGGGAAAGCCCCCGCGCAATCGACCGGATTTCGCGCATCGCGTCCTTCACCGCCCGGTCGATCTGCGTCAGATCCTGTTGCGCCTTGTCGCCCGTCACATCATCGCGTAAACCGTCCAGCCGCAGCGCAACAAAACCCAGCAACTGCGCCGGGCCGTCGTGCAGATCGGCCCCGACCTGGCGTTGCGCCTGATCGTTCATCGCACTGGCCCGCCCCGCCGCATCCTGCACCCTGATCCGAAGCGCCACATTCTGATCCGACAGATCGCGCAAGGCCCCCAGCTGCGTCGTCAGTGTGGCCCTTTGACGGTCAATCGTCTGGCTTCCCCGCAGCACGATCGCGTAAAGCGACGTTGCAATTGCCAGCATCACCAACGCCACCGCCCCCCAGCTGCGCCACAGCGCCTGTGACAGATCGGCGGCCAGACTATCGGCCACCTCATAGAATTCCGCCACCCCGATGATGCGCCCCGACCAGACTTCGCGGATCGGGCTGTAAATCTCCAGCAAGGGAAGGCCCATTGCGGATTCAGCGGCATTTTCATCGGTTTCCAGCGCGCCGAAACTGCCGCTGACCTCGCCTTTCCACGCCCGCGCCAGATTGTCATCCACCGAAAACCTGCGCCCGATCACATCCGGGTTGGAGGCGTGGATAACCAACCCGCCCTCTTTCCAGATCTTGTAGGACACCACCCGCTTGCCCAGGGGCGTGTTGGTGAACACCTCGTCCATCGCCCGCTGTGCGCCCGGCGACAAGGTGTCGGATTTTTCGATGTCCTGGCTCAGCGGCGACAGGAAACTTTCCATATACAACGCCGTGGCGTTGGCCGTGTTCCTGACCACCGCCTCCTCGATCCGGTTCGACACCCAAAGACCGACCAGCAGTGTCGCAAGCACCATCACGGCCCCGCCGCCCAAGGCAAACTGGGTGGCAAGCGAAAATCGCGGCGTGGCGGTCAGTGATGCAGTCAAGGCAACTCCAAAGATCTCAGTCGTGACCATAGCGGCAACGGCAGGTTGCGCAAACGGGCTTTGGTCTGATCGTCGGGCAATGGGCGTGTTTGGGGATATGGCGTTACAGGCAAGACGGAGCCGACCCGGCACGTTCGGATTGCGAAAATGGAATAATTGGACTATGTTTTGCGTAATTTATGTCGCCAGTCGCGTGACAAAAGCGTTTCCCCTGACCGGTTGCAAAATCCTCATAACCCCTTTTTCCCCTTGATGCCCCTTCAACAGACCCAATCCGTTTTCATGAACAGGAGTTTCCGATGCCCGTCTTCAAATTCTTGCCTGTTGCGCCGAGCGCCTTTCCGCCTACTGGCGGCAGTATTTTGGTGTTGGCCCTGTTGCCATTTTCATTGGACGACTTTCGGATCTCACCCGGCGCAATCACCCTGCTGACAGATGTGACGGATCCTGCGAACAGTTTCTCAATCTCTTTCAAAGGTGGTGGCTTTGTCACCGGTTTCGATGGCACTGACGTCACCGTGGTCAAAGGTACGATCCGTTCCATTACAGCGCACAACGATGACGGCGACCTCATCCTGCAGGCCACTGGCCTGAACCTCAGCGCCAAGACAGTCTTCAACCTCATTGATGGCGGCAGTGCAGAGGCCCTGATCAACTATGTCATGCAGACAAACGACCGGGTGGAAGGCAGCAGTTTAGGTGATCTGCTTTACGGGGCGGGGGGACGCGACACGATCGTCGGTTTCGGAGGCGAAGATGAACTTATCGGACTCGACGGCAACGACCGTCTGCTTGGCGGCAATCAGATGGACCAACTTCGTGGAGGCATGGGTCGCGACACGATGCTTGGCGGCAGCGGCGCCGACACTCTGGAAGGCGAAGAAGGCAAAGATGTGCTGACGGGCGGTGCGGGGGCGGACGCATTCCGCTTCAATGCGCCGCTTGGGGCGTCCAACATCGATACGATCACCGATTTCAGGCCGGGTGTGGACGTGTTTGAACTGGACAACGACATCTTTCTCGCAGCCGGTCCCCTGGGCGCGCTCGCGTCGACCGCCTTTCATGTCGGCGGTGCCGCCGCAGATGCCAGCGACCGGATTATCTATACCAAATCCACAGGCCTGATCAGCTATGATTTCAACGGCAATGCGGCGGGTGGGGGTTTCGCCTTTGCCAAAGTCACCCCCGGAACCAATCTGACCTTCGCTGATTTCTTGATCATCGAATGATCGCTTTCCCTGCGCGTCAGACACCGCGCAGCGCCAGCCCGCCTTCGGTTTCCAGAAAGTCCACGATCTGCGCCACGCCGACGCCCGCCCGCAACCGCGCCATCACATAGGGGCGTGCGCCCCGTGCCTTGGCCGCATCGGATTCCAGCATCGCCAGATCGACCCCCACATACGGGGCAAGATCGGTCTTGTTCACCACCAACAGGTCCGACCGCGTCACCCCCGGCCCCTTCTTGCGCGGAATATCCTGCCCCGCCGCCGTATCGATCACATAAATCGCAAGGTCGGCCAGTTCCGGGCTGAACGTCGCCGCCAGATTGTCACCGCCCGATTCGATCAGTATCAGGTCCAGATCAGGATGGATGCGCCGCAGATCGGCCACGGCGGCAAGGTTGATCGACGCATCCTCGCGAATGGCCGTATGCGGGCAGCCCCCGGTTTCAACCCCCCGGATGCGGTCCATCGGCAGAACCTGCGCGCGCATCAGGTATTCCGCATCCTCCCGCGTGTAGATGTCATTCGTGATCACCGCCATCGAACAGCGGTGCGCCAGCGCGCGGCACAACTGTTCGGTCAGCGTCGTCTTGCCGACGCCCACCGGGCCGCCGATACCAACCTTCAGGGGACCGTTCTTGCTCATGTCCGGAAAATCCTCGGTTGCAGGGTTTCATGCGCCATGCTCTGCAAATCGGCCCGCAGTGCCGCCGTCGCAAGTTCGGCACCCGGTTGCGCCGCAGCCATCGTCAGCCGCCCGATCACCGGGTGCAGCTTGGCAAGCGTGGCCTGCCCCTCGGTCTGACCCAAAGGGATGAACCGTAAGGCACAGGACACAAGGTTCGAAGCAAAACCGTGCAGATAGATGCCGATCACTTGCGACACTGGCAGATGCAGCACCCGCGCGGCCTGCGCGACGGCCAGCGGCAGGGGTCGTGCGGGCCAGTCCTGTCCGGTCAGCGCGGCAGTCGTCGCGGCAAAGGCCGCCCCCTGATCCTCCGTCTCGCGCAGGCGCTCGGCGGACGCCGCCAGCGCGCGGGCCAGATCGGACAGCGCG
>JANMDH010000082.1:0-6025 GCA_031376195.1 Gemmobacter sp.
TCGACGCGGCCTACAACGTGCGTCCTTACAATTACGAAGATCGGCAGTCCCGAAAGTTCGTCATCTTGATGACGGACGGCGAACATGTGGACCACATGATCATCAAGCCGCCGTACAAGACAGGGTTGTCACCGATCTGGCGCAGTATTGCCGATGGAAACTATTCGATCGAGCACAAGTCGCCGACTGTTCTTCCCACAGCTGCGGGCGGAAAACGGTGGTGGGTACCGCATCTTGTTCCGTCCTCCTCTTCGGCAATGGCTGATGGATGGAAATCGACCATTTGGAACAGCACCGGAAGTGCTGCCAATCTCAAGCAACTGACATGGCCCGAGGTCTGGGCGACGTGGCGCGGCAGCTATGTGGCTTGGCAGTTCTACGCACGCGCTTTGGGCACGTCCGGCACAACACGCACCAACCTCTACAAGGCATATTACAGCAATGCGGACAGTGCGTTCAAAAAGGTCTGGGGATCGAAGACGGCGATGGATACCAGCCTCGACCAAACCTGCGATCTTTTGAAAAAGCCGCGCTTTGCGGAAGAGATAGGCGCTCCCGACGCGGCCCCGCGGGCGATTGTGTTCGGTATTGCCCTTCAGGCGCCGCTGTCGGGTGAGACTGTTATCAGCAACTGTGCCACAACCTCATCGTACTTCTACAAACCACAAAACGCGTCTGATCTGGACGGTGCGTTCAACAGCATCGCAAGCCAGATCAACTATTTGCGTCTGACACAATGAACAGGGTCCTGCATCATCTGAAAGATTTCATCCGACGCGAGGATGGGACGGCGACCATTGAATTCGCCCTGTGCTTTCCGGTGATGGTTTTCATGTTCATTCTGGCGTTCGAATCCGGCATGATGATGATCCGGGCCATCATGCTGGACCGTGGCGTGGATATGACGATGCGGGATTTGCGCCTTAACCTGATCCCGTCCCCGACAGACGGGTCGTCCATGGTGGATGAGTTGAAAGACCGCATCTGCGACAACGCCCTTGTGATCCGGGATTGCCGCAATGTTCTGGTGATGAACCTGACCAAGGTAAGCATGGATTTCTGGGATATGCCGGTCACACCTGTGGAATGTCTGGACAAGGGCGAAGATATCAAAATCGACAATCTGGACAGCGTGACAACCGGTGCCGGTGGCGATCTGATGTTGGTACGGGCCTGTGTTACGGTCAAACCGCTGTTCCCGACATCTGGTCTTGGCCTTAACCTGCCGAAAAATGGCAATGATGGGTATTGGATTGCTTCAGTGTCCGCTTTTGCAAACGAACCATCTTAAGAGGTTGCCATGATCCCTGTTCTGTCCAAGCCAATTCAGCAGTTCTGTCGCGATGAGCGGGGAACGATGATTGTTGAATTTGTCCTGGTAGCGCCGGTTCTTTTGTGGACGATCACTGCCATGTTCAGTTATTGGGATGTTTACCGGTCCCTGAACACGCTTCAGAAAGCTGCCTATACGGTATCGGACGTAATTTCCCGAACGAATGAAGACATCGGTTTGAACGCACAGGACTTTGTTGGGTACAAAAAACTGCTGAATTATCTGATACAGCAAAAAGAAGATGCCATCATGCGGGTCACAAACGTCATGTGGGATGGGGCAAACGCACAATACGTAAGTGTCTGGTCCTGCTCTGCTAATGGTGACATGCCGCAACTGTCGACAACCGACCTGAACAGTCCGAATTTCAGTAACTATCTTCCGATCATGCCTGACGGGGACACTGTCATCCTGCTGGAAGCCGCCGTGAACTACGATCCGTTTTTCTACGTTCGTATCCCTTACTATGGCAGCCCCGACGTGGATGAATTGGGCAGGCTGGTCATGCGGCAGTTCATCGTCACGCGGCCGCGTCTGGCACCCACAGTGCTATTGGAATCCTGCACCTGACAGGCACGGCGCGCAGGGTGTCATCAGGCGCTGCGCTGCGCACCAGCGCACATGATCTATGCGCAGGGGGATCGTTGCGCAACAGTGGTGATCGCCATAGTTTTGGTGTTCCCGCAAGCCGAGGTGCCATCATGTCGATCCGTCCCGTTCTGTCAGAAAGCCCCGCCCGCCCGACGATGGAAGGGGCCGGGGTTCATTTGCACCGGGCCTTCGGATTTTCCAATCCGGAACAGATGGACCCGTTCCTGCTGTTCGACGATTTCCGCAACGACCGGCCACAGGATTATCTGCGCGGCTTTCCCTGGCATCCCCATCGCGGGATCGAAACGATCACCTATGTTCTGGCCGGGGCCGTTGAACATGGCGACAGCCTTGGCAATCGCGGCACGCTGAAAAGCGGCGATGTCCAATGGATGACCGCCGGGTCGGGCATCCTGCATCAGGAAATGCCACTGGGCAACGCCAAGGGACAGATGCACGGATTTCAGCTGTGGGCCAACCTGCCGGGCAGCCTGAAAATGACGGCCCCTCGCTATCAGGA
Organism: Gemmobacter sp.; assembly: GCA_031376195.1. Taxonomy (GTDB): domain Bacteria; phylum Pseudomonadota; class Alphaproteobacteria; order Rhodobacterales; family Rhodobacteraceae; genus JANPIX01. The sequence continues at coordinate 2,445 of JANMDH010000082.1, forward strand.
TGTAAAGGGGCGGGATATTCCCGAATTGATGGACGATGACGGCACCGTGGTGAAGATCATCGTGGGATCGTACCGGGGCAAGACCGGCCCTGTCGACGGCATCGCCGCAGATCCGCAATACCTGGACATTTACGTGCCCCCCGGCCTGCGCAAAACCTTCAAAGTCGACACCTATCGCCGTGCTTTCGCCTATATCTTCGATGGCAAAGGCACCTTTCGCGATGCTAGCCGCCCCCAAGGCGTCCTTCTGGAAAAAGAGGTGCGGGGCCATGAGGTGAACATTCGCGACATGTCGGGCGACCGCACCTTGGTGCAGTTCGGCACGGGTGATGAGGTCACGGTCCAGGCTGGGCCTGATGGCATCAGGTTTCTGCTGATTTCCGGGGCGCCGATTCAGGAACCTGTCGCCTGGCACGGGCCGATCGTGATGAACACGCAGGCCGAAATACAGCAGGCCATGGCCGATCTGCGCAATGGCAGCTTTATCAGACCCGCGCATTGATGCACCCGCTTGTCGCCCGGGGCGAATTGCGTCTAACTGCGCGGCATGAACGCCGCCCGTCACATCCTTGCCTTGACCCTTTTTCTGGTCGCAGCCTGCGCTGACGCACCAATCCTGCCGGACCGTCCCCTCCCGACAGGCCCCGTCCCCGTAATTCTGCCGCTCGACCGCCTGCTTGCCCAAGATCCGGCAAACAGCCCTCCCATAACCGGGGACGCGTTGGCTGCCCGGGCGGCGGCGTTACGGGCGCGGGTGGCGGCCTTGCCCTGAGCCTTGCGTTGCAAGCGCACATTCAAACCGCTAACAGACGCGGGTTGCCTGACAGGAGTGTCCCGATGACTGCCCCCCTTCGTCTTGGTCTTGCCGGTCTTGGAACGGTGGGCACCGGTGTCGTCCAAATCCTGCAGCGCCACGCCGATCTGATCGCGGCCCGCGCTGGCCGCCCGATTGTGATCACCGCCGTGTCGGCCCGCGACCGTACCAGAAACCGCGATGCGGACCTGTCACGCTTTGCGTGGGAGTCGGACCCCGTGGCCCTTGCCGCGCGCGATGACATCGATGTTCTGGTCGAAGTGATGGGGGGCCACGACGGCCCCGCAAAAGCCGCGACCGAGGCCGCGATTGCCGCCGGCAAGGATGTGGTGACAGCCAACAAGGCGCTGCTGGCCCATCACGGCCATGCCCTTGCCCTAGCCGCCGAAGCAGCAGGCCGTGTGATCCGGTTCGAGGCGGCGGTGGCAGGCGGGATTCCGGTGATCAAGGCCCTGACCGAAGGTCTGGCCGCCAACGGGATGAAGCGTGTCATGGGCGTGATGAACGGCACCTGCAATTACATTCTGACCCGGATGCAAAGTGCCGGTCTGCCCTATGACACGGTGTTCGAAGAGGCGCGCCAACTCGGCTATCTTGAGGCTGATCCAAATCTGGACGTTGGCGGCATCGACGCGGGCCATAAGCTTAGCCTGCTTGCCAGCATCGCCTTTGGCACCCAGGTCAGTTTCGACGCGGTCGAACTGGAAGGCATCGGTGCCATTTCCATCGACGACATCACCCATGCTGCCGATATGGGATACCGCATCAAACTGCTGGGCGTGGCGCAGATGACGGGGCGTGGGCTGGAACAGCGGATGACGCCTTGCCTTGTCCCCGCCGATCATCCGCTGGGTCAGTTGCAGGGCGGCACGAACATGGTGGTGCTGGAAGGCGACGCCGTCGGCCAGGTCGTCCTGCGCGGGCCGGGGGCGGGCGCAGGACCGACGGCAAGTGCTATCATGGGCGACGTGATCGACATCGCGCGGGGCAATCGCCTGCCGACGTTCGGCCAACCGGCCCACAGCCTGACCATCCCCGTCGCGGCCAAAGCGGCAACCCCTGCCCCCTATTATCTGCGGATGACCCTGCTCGACAAACCCGGTGCGCTGGCCAAAATCGCGACGGCCTTGGGCGAAGCGGGCATTTCCATCGACCGGATGCGCCAGTATGGCCATGCGGGCGCACATGCGCCTGTCCTGATCGTGACCCACAAGGCGACCCGTGACGATATGGATCACGCGATGGGCCGCTTTGCGGCAACCGGGGTTCTGGTCGGGCAACCCGTGGCGATCAGGATCGAAGAGGTCTGACCCTGTTAGCGCGACCAGCCTTGCCGGGGCGCATGCGCCCCGATATGGCAGTCGCAACCGGAGGGACCATTCATGACCGACGCCGCACAATTCCAAGATCGCCTGTTGTCACTCGGCCTTGCCCGCGTGTCCGAGGCGGCGGCCCTCGCCTCTGCCACGCTGATCGGGCGGGGCGATGAAAAAGCCGCGGATCAGGCCGCTGTCAACGCGATGCGCGAACAGCTGAACCTGCTCGACATCGCGGGTGTGGTGGTGATTGGCGAAGGCGAACGGGACGAGGCACCGATGCTGTTCATCGGCGAAGAGGTCGGCACGGGCAAGGGCCCCGCCGTTGACATCGCCCTTGACCCGTTGGAAGGCACCTCGCTGACCGCCAAGGACATGCCGAATGCCCTGACCGTCATCGCGATGGCCCCGCGCGGGTCGCTGTTGCACGCGCCCGACGTTTATATGGAAAAGCTGGCCATCGGCCCGGGCTATGCCACCGATACCGTGACCTTGGCGATGGAACCCGCCGAACGTGTGCGTGCCCTGGCCCGCGCCAAGGGATGCCAACCGTCCGACATTGCGGTCTGCATTCTGGAACGCCCCCGGCACGAGGATCTGATCGCCGAGGTGCGCGCCACAGGCGCGTCGATCCGCCTGATCACCGATGGCGATGTCGCAGGCATCATCCATTGCGCGGAACCGGGCATGACCGGGATTGACATGTACATGGGGGCCGGCGGCGCCCCCGAAGGCGTGCTGGCGGCGGCCGCACTTAAATGCATGGGCGGGCAGCTGTACGGCCAGTTGCTGTTTCGCAACGACGATGAACGGCTGCGGGCGCGGCGGGCAGGCATCACCGACTTGAACCGCATCTACACGCGCGATGAACTGGTGACGGGCGACGTGATCTTTGCGGCAACCGGGGTCACTTCGGGCTCGATCCTGAAAGGCATCCGGCAGGAACCCGGCTGGATCGAGGCGGAAACACTGCTGATGCGGTCCAAGACCGGGTCACAGCGCCGCATGCAGTACCGTGTTCCGGTCAGGTGACGGCTTGCACCGGCGGCCTCGCTGCGCCATCCCTTTGCCATGACCCAACGCGCCTTTCTGAATGTTGAACGCTCGCTCACCGGGCGCCGCTGGGTTGGCCCCACCGGCGATCAACAGCGCCTGGCCGAGGCGATGGCACAGGAAACCCGCCTGCCCCCTGCCCTGTGCCAGACGCTGACCACCCGCGGTGTCAGCCCGGCCGACGCCGCCGCATATCTGGTCCCCAGCCTGCGCGACCTGCTGCCCGACCCCCTGGTTCTGCGCGACATGGGGCGCGCAGCCACGCGGTTTCTGGCGGCGGTCGCGGCGGACGAAAAGATCGCCATCTTTGCCGATTATGACGTGGACGGCGGATCGTCCGCTGCGCTCCTGATCATCTGGTTGCGGGCCATGGGGCGGCAGGCAACCCTGTATATCCC
>JANMDH010000102.1:0-6693 GCA_031376195.1 Gemmobacter sp.
GCTTGTGGCCGGCGCGGGACGGGACGTCCTTTCCGGCGGGGCCGACGCGGACCATTTTATGTTCGCCAATCTCATCGACAGCCGCGTGGGCCACGAAGACCGCATCGCGGATTTTCAGCGTGGCCGCGATCTGATCGACCTTTCGGTTATCGACGCGATCACCGGCGAGGCAGACGATCAGGCGTTTGACTTCATTGGCACCCGGTCATTCACCGCGGCGGGTCAGTTGCGGATCACGGCAGATCGGTCGGGCATCTATCTCAAGGGCGATGTCGATGGCGACGGAAGGGCCGACTTTGCAATTTTTGTCGATGACCGGCATCACCTCGCAGCACGCGACTTCATTCTGTAAATTCAAAAAAGGGGTGTGACAGGGCGCATACCCCAACTTGAGGCTAAGCCTTTTATCCGATAATCAATATTATGTAATATGATTGCTGTACATACAGTTGTAATACGGAAAAAATACGCTTTGAATACGGATTGAAGCACCCCGCATCCCGGTCTGGACCATCCCCCATCAACGGCGTAAACCACGGACAGTAACCCTGAGGATGCCATGACTTTTGATCGTTCCATCAAAATTGCTCCGTCGATCCTCGCCGCCGATTTCGCCAATTTCGGCGCGGAATGCCGCGCGATCGAAGATCACGGCGCCGATTGGGTGCATGTCGATGTCATGGATGGCCATTTCGTGCCCAACATCACCTTCGGCCCCGCCATGTGCGCAGCCCTGCGGCCGCATATTCGCGGCGTGATGGATGTGCATCTGATGATCGCCCCTGTGGACCCCTTCATCGCCGCCTTTGCCGAGGCTGGCGCAGATGTGATAACCGCACATATGGAGGCTGGGCCCCACATTCACAGAACGCTGCAAGACATTAGGAATAAGGGTAAAATGGCAGGTTTGGCAATCAATCCGGGCACCGGTATCGATGCCGTCGCGGACCTGCTGGATATGGTCGATCTGATCTGCGTGATGACCGTGAATCCCGGTTTTGGCGGGCAGAAATTCATTGCTTCGCAAATGGACAAGATCACCAACTTGCGAAAGATGATCGGGGATCGGCCCATCCATATCGAAGTGGATGGCGGCGTCACATTGGAAAATGCAGGTCCGGTACGACGCGCCGGGGCCGATGTGCTGGTCGCAGGATCGGCCATCTTCAAAGGCGGGTCGGTGACAAACCCGGCTCCGTATGGAAGCAATATCAGGGCTTTACGGGCCGCTGCTGCATGAATCCGGCAGTCGTCTTCGATCTCGATGGCACCACCCTGCCCGGTCTGATTGCCGGTCTTTAGACGATCCCGCGTTCCACAAACGCCCGCCCCGCCAGAACGCGATCAGCGGAAAGGTCTGACAGATCAAGGCTTTGCCAGCCTCCCGTCAGAATATGTTCCGCAATCCCACGCCCCACGGCGGGCGACTGCTGCAAGCCATGGCCTGAAAATCCGTTCATCAGAAACAAGTTCGGCATGTTAGGGTGCGGCCCCAGAATTGCGTTCTGATCCAAGGTGTTATAGTCGTAATGCCCGACCCAGTGCCGGATTACCTTGACCGCATCAAACCCCGGCGCGCGGGCATAAAGCTGTTCCCAGATCACATCCTCGAATAGATGAAGGTCGGGGTCAAAGTCATTGATATCGCAAGGTCCATCATCCTGTGGCACCGTCGCCGTGATCCAGTGCTGTTGTTCAGGGCGCAGATAGAACCCGGCATCCACCAGCAAAGGCCCGTCCGGGTGCCGTGCATTCGGCGCGTCTATCACGAACACCGTCCGCTTGCGCGGCTCTACTGGCAGTACAAGGCCCGCCATGGCCATGACCTGGCCTGCGCGCGTGCCTGCGGCGTTTACTAGCACATCGCAATCCAGCGCGCCGCCTTGGGACAGTGTAACGCCTGTAACTCTTTCAGATACAACGGAAATCCCTGTCACCTCATCCCTCAGAAAGACCGCGCCCCTTGCCTTCGCGCCGGCCTTGAAACCGGACAGCAACCCCATATTGTCAAACCAGCCTTCATCTCTTGGCCCGAACGACCCGGCCTGCAGATCGTCGACCGCAATCCACGGGAACTGTGCTTTGATCATTTCCGACGTCAGTACCACGGTCCCTGCACCGCAATCGCGCTGCATCGCAGCCACGTCCTGCATGACCGGCACCATCAACGGGTCGCCTGTCACAAACAGATAACCGTTTTCCCTGAACCCCAAGTCGGCCACATCGGGCCCAGCATGATCCCGAAAGTTTCGTATGAAATCAACGCCAAAGCGCGAGATTTTTACATTGACCTGCGTCGTGAACTGTTGCCGGATCGACGCCACGGACAACGCCGTCGCCGCCTGTGCATAGGTCGGGTCGCGCTCGATCACCGTGACGCTCAATCCCGGTGACATCTTGGTCAGCCACCACGCCGCCGAGGTCCCCATGACCCCGCCGCCTACGATCACCACGTCCCTGCCCGACATCCTCAACCCCGCAATTCGACGCCCTGTCAGATCACGGATCAACCGGTCAAAGCAAGGTGCCCAAACGAAAATGGGGCGGCTCAAGGCCACCCCATTTCCAATCCAAGGCTGGATAGATCAGCCCTTCAAGGTCTTTGCAACTTCCGCCGCAAAATCCTCTTTTTCCTTCTCGATCCCTTCGCCGACAGCCATCCGCACAAAACTGACAACCTCCACACCCGCATCTTTCGCAGCCTGGCCTACGGTAATGTCCGGATTCAGAACGAATTTCTGGCCCAGAAGGGTCACCTCTTCATAGAATTTTGCCATACGGCCGACGATCATCTTTTCGATCACCGCGTCCGGCTTCCCCGATTCACGCGCCTGCTCGGTCAGGATATTCTTTTCCCGTACGACCAGTGCCGGATCAAGATCCTTTTCCGACAAAGACGCCGGGTTGGTCGCCGCAATGTGCATCGCGATCTGCTTGGCGATCCCGTTGTCCTTGCCGTTCACTGCGACCAGAACACCGATCTTGCCCATGCCGTCGGCTGCCGCGTTGTGCACGTAAGACGCCACATGATCCGCAGAGGCCACCGCCATTCGGCGGAGCGAGATTTTTTCGCCAATCACCGCGATGGCTGCGTTCACGGCAGTTTCTACTGTTTGGCCATTCAGATCAGCCACCAACAACTGGTCCAGTGTGTCCACAGACAGCGCTGCTTGTGTAATACCACGGACAAGTGCCTGAAAGTCAGCATTTTTCGCGACAAAGTCGGTTTCAGAGTTTACTTCGACCGTAACACCCTTGCCGCCGGTCACTATGGCGCCCACCAGGCCTTCGGCTGCAATGCGGCCGGATTTCTTTGCGGCTTTGGCCAAACCTTTGGTGCGCAGCCAATCGGTGGCCGCTTCAAAATCGCCATTGTTTTCGGTCAACGCGGTTTTCGCGTCCATCATGCCCGCGCCAGTCTGTTCGCGCAGGTCTTTCACCATCGCTGCGGTGATTTGCATCTTGGGCTCTCCTGATAATCTGGGAAACCCGGCGGGAATAAACCCGCCAGGCAACAATGCTGTGTCAGGCAGATTACGCCTCGGCGGTGGCTTCTTCCTCGGGCGCGTCTTCCAACGCGCCAAGGTCCACGCCAGCGGCACCCATCTGGGCCGACATACCATCCAGCGCCGCGCGCGAGATAAGATCGCAATACAGCGCAATTGCACGGGCCGCATCGTCGTTGCCCGGAATGATGTGCGTCACACCTTTGGGCGAACAGTTGGTATCCACCACGGCCACGACCGGGATGCCCAGCTTTTGCGCCTCAAGAATGGCAAGATCTTCTTTGCCCACGTCGATAATGAAAATCAGGTCCGGGGTGCCACCCATTTCGCGAATGCCGCCCAGCGACGCCTGCAGTTTGGACTGTTCGCGTTCCATGCCGAGGCGCTCTTTCTTGGTCAGGCCGTCCGCCCCGTCAACCATTTGAATATCGAGCTGCTTCAGCCGCTGGATCGACTGGGAAACGGTTTTCCAGTTGGTCAGCGTGCCACCCAGCCAGCGGTGGTTCATATAGAACTGCGCGCAGCGTTCTGCCGCGTCCGCGACAGGCTTTTGCGCCTGACGCTTGGTGCCGACAAACAGAATACGGCCGCCCTTGGCCACTGTGTCGCGCACGACTTTCAGCGCCTGATCCAGCAAGGGAACAGTTTGCGTCAGGTCGAGAATGTGAATGCCGTTGCGGTCACCATAGATGTATTCACCCATCTTTGGGTTCCAACGGGCTGTCTGGTGACCGTAGTGTACGCCTGCTTCAAGCAATTGGCGCATGGAAAACTCTGGCAGAGCCATGTCTTGTGTCCTTTCCGGTTTCGATCCTCGGCACCGCTGTCTCATCCCGGATGATCCGGGACAACCGGCGGACCCACGGGGATTTCTCCCCCGTAAGGCCCAAGCCATGCCTGTGAAGTATGCACGCGGTACAGCGCGGTTGCGGGGAAAGCAAGGGGCCAGGCTACGTTTAGACCACTGCCCTGCGATAAAGATGCCAAGTGGCATGGCCAAGGATGGGCATGACAAGAACAAGCCCAAGTAGTGCAGGTATCAAACCGATTGCGAGCGATCCGGCGACGATCAGGCCCCAGACGGCAATCGGACCGGGGTTTTTACGGGCAACGCGGATCGAGGTGATGACCGCCATCGGCAAACCCACGTTGCGATCAAGAAGCAACGGGAAGGACACCACGCTCATCGCGAGGACGATCAGGGCAAAGCCGAAACCCACCGCGATGCCGACCACAATCATTGTCCACCCGCCCGGAGTTGTGAAAACCTGTTCCATGAAAATGGGGATCGTGCGGGGAAGGTCCGGCCCCATCGTTGCTTTGAAGATCAAGTTTGCGACCATGATCCAGACTGCAAAGATCACCAGATGAAACAGGCTTAGGATGACCACGCTACCGAATTTCGGCGATCGCAGCACGTCGATATAGGCAAGCCAGCTGGTAGGCTGCCCTTTTTCGCGCCGTCTGCTCATTTCATAAAGGCCCACTGCGGCGACCGGCCCGGCAAGGGCAAAGCCGGAAAGGACGGGAAAAAGCAACTGTATCATGTTGTCCTGCAGCGCAATCATCACCAGAACCACCCCCATGAGAGGGTAAAGCAGGCAGATAAAGATGACGTCACTGCGAAAAGCACCCAGATCCTCCACCCCTTTGCGCAGCGCTTGGCGTAGATCATCGTAGGTCAGGGTCCGAATTTCTGGCGGGGTCAGAACTTCTGATCCGACATCATCAGCGATGGCCCCAACATATCCAGCCGTTGATCGAAGCGTGCCAAAGGCCCAGGTGAACGGATTTCCTATCGTCTTGGGCATCGGTATCCTCCTTTTTCACCGGCGAGGCGTCGCGGGCCGTGCCGGAGCAGAACTGCCAAGATCATTGGTCGTCGGACTTGCCTTGCCCTCGTTCTAGCATATTTACCTGACTTCGCCCTTACATTTTCGGGGTTAGTTGATGCCCCTTTGCGGTGCCGGGCTGAACAATGCAGTGATGCGAAATCGCCGTCAGATGCTGATGGCCGGTGCCGCAGCAGCCACCAAGAATTTTCAGGCCCGGCAAACGCCCCTGCAACCCTCTATAAAGATGGCCCAATTCTTCCGCGTCGCCGGAATCAAGCACCGTCGCCATGTCCAGTTCGGCATGGCTCATACGGGATGCATTGGCCCGAATGCCCCCGATCCGCCCGGTAACCGGGCCGGACAGCTGGTTGCTGAAGTGTTCAGGATGGGCGCAGTTGATCATGTAGAACAAGGGGGCCGCGCCGGTTGCCGCATCGGTCGCAGCAATCGCCCCGGCAAGCGTTTCGCCTGACGGCAGCCGCCCATCGGTTTCCAGTGTAAAGGACAGAACAACCGGCACGCCCGCCGCAACGGCGGCACGCACAGCCCCGATCGCCTCGCCGCTGTGCGTCATGGTCATCACCGTCACCAGGTCGGCTCCCGCATCGGCGAGCGTCTGCACCTGCAGACGGTGGCGCGCCTCTGCCTCATCCGGCGAAAGGGCGTTGCCGACAGTGTAACCGTCGCCTGACGGGCCAATCACCCCATTGATGATGACCGGCATTTGCGGTGTTTCCCGTGCGTCCCTGATCTGCCGGGCGAAGTCTACCGCCGCAACATTTACCGCCCGGACGGCATCGGCATCAAGGCCGAGCGCCCCGCCCCACTGGCTGCCCGCCCGCCAGGTTGGCGTATCCAGCACGAAGCCAGTCCCCGCTTGTTCTGCCAGCTGCAGGAAGCCGTCGAAATACCGGTGCATCGCCGCCTGCCCCGCCGCGCTTTGCAGCAGTACGAACGAGGCAAACTGCGGCAGGTCGAACCCCTCGTCAAAGATCATGACGGTTTCAAGCCCGCCGTCGGCAAGGTAAGGGCGATCAGCAGACATCAGATTATCAATTCGTGTCATCCAAACTCTCCCGCAATTGAAAATGCCATTTCCGACGAAGGATACGCCTTTCGCCAGTTTTGCGCAATTTTGTCGTGATGGCAGACCGCAGGCCAACGGATTATTTGCCCGGGTATCCGGTTCCATCTTGCGGGACTGCGCCTGAACCCTCAAACAGCGGCATGACGCATTCGCCCGACATCCTGTGCATCGGTTCTGTCCTGTGGGACATCATCGGCCGTGCGCCCGCCGCGATGCGGCTTGGGTCTGACGTGCCGGGGCGGATCACGCGCCTGCCGGGCGGGGT
>JANMDH010000103.1:0-1810 GCA_031376195.1 Gemmobacter sp.
AGGTCGATCAGATCGCGGCCACGCTGAAAATCCGCGATGCGGTCTTCGTGGCCCACGCGGCTGTCGATGAGATTGGCGAACATAAAATGGTCCGCGTCGGCCCCGCCGGAAAGGACGTCCCGTCCCGCGCCGGCCACAAGCCAGTCCTCCCCGTTGCCGCCCCGCAAATTGTCGCGCCCGCCGCCGCCCAGCAGCATATCGTTGTCATCGCCCCCGAACAGCGTGTCGCGGCCCGCAACGCCCTGCAAGGTGTCTGCGCCCGATTTGCCGTAGACGGTGTTGTCGGCCGTGTTGCCCAGCACCTGATCGTCGGCGGTTCCGGCATAGACCCGTTCGATCACGGTGTTTCGTTCGATCATCAGATTTTCGCGCGATCCATAGATGTTGGATGCACTTCCCGGGGTCAGGTTGATTGCCATATCGTCAACGGCGGTGCTCAAATTAAGTGTGTCGATCCCAGACTTATCGATGATCGTGAAGGCAATATCGTAGCCGATGGTGCCGGTTTCCAGATATTTGCCGATCAGTTCGTGCGTCAGCCCAGCGTTCGAGCCGATGCCGTAGATGGTGTTCCCGGCACCGACGGTTTTGACGACGCCGTACAGATCCTGGATTGCCTGAATATCCGCCAGCATCGGGCTGATGGCAAAAGCCCAATCCGCGCCGGTGTTGGGGTTGGATGCTTGCGGAAAGTACGACATGACACTGATTTGCCAACTGTCCTGAGCAAATTGGGTGTCGGTGGCAAAGTCATACGGTGGAGCATACACGCCAGAATGCGCCAGGCCAAGAACATGGCCGATTTCATGAAGATAGGTCTGCAGCGAATAGGAATCGATGCCCTTTGAATAGTATGAAACCCATTCTAAAGAGACGTTAACCTTTGCATTCTCGATTTTGGTACCGCCGCTGATTGAGTACTGTGCGAAAGCGCCGCCTCCGTCATCGTCAAAGTCGATGTGAAGTTTTGCCTGTTTATCGGGGTTGGCGTCGAATTTCAGACCGGTTGCGAGCGTCCACATGTCCATCGCGCGGATCGCATGAGCCTTGCCTTGATCGGTCAACTTACTGATATCGACGTTGATCGTACCGCCATTTTGCACATCAAGCTTTATGGATCTGGTCTTGTCGCCGGTCGCGACGTAGTCCGTCCGCAACTGTTCGGCGATTGCGATGACATCTGCTGTGGTCGGCCCGGCGGGAAAGGTGTTGATGCTGGGGGCTGCAAGGGCCGCATGAAGCGTGGTTTGGGCCGATTGGCTAAGCGGCTGAGACTGATTTTGGCAGACAATACACACAGTTTTTGTTCCCTGAAATTGTGCCGCTGGCGCGACGGCTATTCACGGATTTGTGAAGGGGATATTTCGCCAACGCAATGAAATTGTTCAAAATCAATGAGGGTGCGTCAGTCCGCCACGGGTTGAACAGGCGCTTTTTTTAGCCCGCCTGCCCCGCCAGTTACAAAATGAAGTCGCGTGCTGCGAGGTGATGCCGGTCATCGACAAAAATTGCAAAGTCAGCCCTTCCGTCGCCATCGACATCGCCCTTGAGATAGACGCCGGAGCGATCAGCCGTAATCCGCAACTGACCCGCCGCGGTGAATGACCGGGTGCCGATGAAGTCAAACGCCTGATCGTCCGCTTGGCCAGTGATCGCATCGATGACCGACAGGTCGATCAGATCGCGGCCACGCTGAAAATCCGCGATGCGGTCTTCGTGGCCCACGCGGCTGTCGATGAGATTGGCGAACATAAAATGGTCCGCGTCGGCCCCGCCGGAAAGGACGTCCCGTCCCGCGCCGGCCACAAGC
>JANMDH010000244.1:0-2848 GCA_031376195.1 Gemmobacter sp.
TCCGGAAAAATTGCCGCCAGTTCCCGCGCAACGCGCTTGGGGTCCACCATCACCTTCGGCTGCGCATACAGCGCGTGGGTCAGCATGTTCGTCGCCAGAATCCGCCCGTTGCGATCCGTGATATCCGCCCGCTGCGCCAGAATTTGCGCACCCGTTGCCGCCGCCTTCGGCTCCATCGGTTCGGTCGCTGCCAGCAGGCCCATCCGCCCCCCGATCGCCGAAAACGCCAGAAAGAAGAACAGCCCCAGAAACATCAGTCGCCCTTCGGCCCGCGCCCGCGCCTTGTCGCGGATCACCTCATGACGTTCCGCCAGATTTTCCCGCTCGATCACATCGGGGTTTTCGCCTGCCGCCCGCGCAGACAGAATCCGGGCCAGAGGGCGCAGGGGCGTGCGTGTCATGGGAAATCCTGCTCCGGTTGCTGGGTGCCGATCACATCGACCGGATTGGTGATAAAGGGCAGTTTCGCGGCCGGGTTGGCGATTTGCGCCACTTCGCCGAACTGCGTCGGCTCCAGTGGCAGCAACCCCAGCCTGTCAAAATTCGCCTCCGCCAGCGCCCGCAAACGGTCAGGCCGGTTCAGATAAGCCCATTCCGCCCGCTGCAGCGCCAACGCTTCGCGCAAGGTGGCGATTTCCGATTGCAGCGTCTCCACCCGGTCCAGCGCGTCTTTCGTCGCGTAATTTTCGCGGTAGGCCCAGAAACCAAGGCCGATCATGCTGGCAAAGATCACGATAAACAAAACCGGGCGCATCAGCGGCGTCCTTTCTGTGGAATCGCGGGCACCCCAAGCGCCTCCCCTGCTGCCCGTCCGGCGGCTGCATCCGTGCGCCGCCCGACCCGCAGTTTGGCCGACCGCGACCGCGGATTGCGCGCCAGCTCATCCGCATCCGCCGTCACCGCCCTCTTGGTCATCACCTCGAACCGCGGCGCATCTTCCGCCCGCGCCGGGGCATAGCGGTTCGATTGCGCCTCCCCCCCCGACCGCAGCTGGAAGAACCGCTTCACGATCCGGTCCTCCAGCGAATGAAACGTCACCACCGCCAGACGCCCGCCCGGTTTCAACACCGCTTCCGCCGCCGCCAGACCCTGTTCCAGTTCCGCAAATTCCGCATTCACCGCAATTCGGATCGCCTGAAAACTGCGCGTTGCCGGATGCGCCTGCCCCGGTTTTGGGCGCGGCAGGCAAAACCCCACGATTTCCGACAATCGCAGCGTCGTCGTGATCGGTGCCGTCGTGCGCGCCCCCACAATCGCCCGCGCGATCCGCCGGCTCATCCGTTCTTCGCCGTAATGATACAGAATATCCGCCAGCGTCTCTTCGGATGCCGTGTTCACCAGATCGGCGGCACTTTCCCCCTGCCCGCTCATCCGCATGTCCAGCGGCCCGTCCTTCTGAAACGAAAACCCCCGCTCTGCCTGATCAATCTGCATCGACGACACCCCAAGGTCCAGAACCACCCCGTCCAGTGAACCGTCCGCATATGACGCCAGATCGGAAAATGTGCCCTCGACCAGCCGCAACCGTGCCCCGAATTCCACCTGCATCGGCCCTGCCATCCGCAGCGCCGATGGGTCGCGGTCCACCCCGATCACCAGATCGGCCCCCGCGCCCAGCAACCCCCGCGCATAGCCACCCGCCCCAAAGGTGCCGTCCAGCCAGCGCCCCGTGACCGGGGCAACAGCGGCCAGCAAAGGGGCCAGCAATACGGGCACATGGGGTTGGCGATCAGGATCGGGATCGCGCAGGGCCATCACGTTCAGACCCCGGGAAGATCAGGCAAAAGCGACAGCATATCCTGACCTATCCCCAGGAATTCCGGGTCCGCCTCCGCCAGATGCGCAAGGTCCGCCTCGTACGTATCACGCCGCCAGATGTGAAAGCGGTCCAGCGCGCCCGCAAAGGCAAGGTCCGTCCCGTCTTTCAGATGATCCGCGCCCAGCGCGATCTTTTCCCGCGCGCGCGGCGGCAGAACGATCCGCCCGTCCTCGTCGATCTCGGCCGTCAGCGACATCGTGATGTTGTTGTGTTCCATGTAACGGCGCTTGTCCGACCCGATGGGCATCAGCTTGATGCGCGCCTCCAGCAGGGCCATGCCCTGAATCGTATGGCATTCCAGAAACTTGCGCCCCGATCCACCGCCATAGACGATCACGAATTTCGCGCGGCTGCTGTCAGAGGCACCGGGATCGCCCGCTTCGATCACGCGGCGAAAGGGCGCGGGCACGGAAACCCGTGCCTTGCTGTCAACCTTCTGGTTGAACTCGCCTCTGAACGCTTCCGACACGACCCTTACGTCCCTTCAATCTGCCCCCCTGAACGGAAAGCGGCGGATTGAGCGGCTGCCACTGCTCAATCCGCCGGTCTGTCCCATCGCTGGGTGTGTCCAGCTACGCACACCACCTGGGGGAGATGTCTGCTCGCGCACGCGCCGGATCTGTTGCCTGATGAGGACGGGAGCCTGTATGAAACCTGACTTTTGCCGTTGGGTCTTAGCGCCCGTGTCGTGATTGCCCGTCGTCATCTAGTGAAAACAGATAGCCACGGGATTTCATGGGAAGCAATGGAAAAGTTTGGGCATCGGACCGCATTTCTTGTATCGAACTTGCCCAAAAATCAAGATGTTGAGGTGTTTAACAGGATCAAAACCCTAATTGTGGCGGACGCACCTCAGCACACCTACAACATATAGATATCTCTGCGAGCGCCCTCAACTTCCCATATTTTCCCAGACAACGCAGCCAAAGGCATCAACCCGTCCCGACTGTGATCCAAAAGTCGCAAAAATCCGCGCTCAAATTGGGCAGATCAACCTGATCACGCCCGAATCACGAACCCGCGATTCGC
>JANMDH010000326.1:0-6324 GCA_031376195.1 Gemmobacter sp.
ATCAACAGGGCCACATAGACAAGGATCAGACCTGGCAGGCTGTCCAGCAGCCCCAACGTGCGCAGCATCAGAAAGAACGGGATCGCCAGCACGATGGGTGGCATGATCCGCTGGCTGATGAAGAAAAACGTTATGTCGGCGTTGCGCATCCAGAGGAACTTGAAGCTGAACCGCGACAGGGCATAGGCAGCGAGCGTTCCAAGCGTGATCGAGATCGCGCTGGCAGTCAGGGTGACAATCAAGGAATTTGCAAAGGGCTGGACCACGTTTATGCCCCCGGCGCCGCCGAATAGTGCCTGCCAGCCGCCCACCGAAGGTTCATATTGCAGCCAGGGAATCCAGGTCGCCCCGCCGGTCACGCCGTTCGCGGATTTGAAGCTGGTGGTCAGCGCCCAGAGGAAGGGAAAGATGACAAAGGCCGACCAAAGCAGAATCGCGATGTATTTCAATGCCAGATAAAGCGTTCTCATGCCTGATCCCTCACAAGTGCGCGAACCAACAGTTTCGCGACAATCGTCAACGTCACGATCATGATGATCAGGTAAGTCAGCGACAAGGCGGCGGAATAGCCAATCTGAAAGTCGCGCATCCCGCGAATATAGATGTAGTAGCTGGAGGTTTCGGTGGATGTGCCCGGCCCTCCGCTTGTCAGCACGTAGACGGTTTCCATGATCTTTGATGCCTCAATCAGCCGGATCAGGATTGCGCCGACGGAGATTGCGCCCAACATCGGGAAGGTTACGGAAAAGAATGTGCGGATCGGTCCGGCACCGTCGATCTTGGCCGCGAGAAACGGCTCATTCGGCAGCGACAGTAAGCCCGCCAGCAGCAAAAGGAACATAAAGGGCGTCCACTGCCATATCTCCACGATCATGACCGCGATGAACGACCAAGTGGCTTGCGACAGCCATGGTACCGCCCCGATGCCGATACTTTCCAGAATAGGGTTCAGCGGCCCGAGGCTTTCGTGAAAGATGGTGCGCCAGAGAACAGACATCACGACAGGCGTCGTCATCATCGGGATCAGAAACAGCACGCGGAACAACCGCCGTGCGGCGACTTCGCGCCAAACTAGTAGCGCCAGCGCGAACCCCAAAGTGTATTGCAAGAACACGGTCCCGACTGTCAGGCCGGTCAGGCGCACAAGCGCCTCCCAATAGCGGTCATCTTCCCACAGCCGACCATAATTTTCGCCGCCGACCCAATTCAAGCCGGGGTTATAGACGTCCCAGGACGAAAAACTGACACGGATGGTGAACAGCAGCGGAAACAGGATGATCGCAATCAGCACCAGCAGACCTGGCAACAGGAACAGATATTTCTGGCGATACATCGGGGCGGTCTTTCGATGAAAAAGCGGGGGCCATTCCGACCCCCGCCCATATGTCAGATCACTTGTCTTCCAGTGCGACAACGTTGGCATAAGCGGCCTGAACCTTGTCCTTGCCGATACGGTCCACGATGGCCGTCCATTCGGCAGCAACACCGTCAAGTGCTTCTTGCGCCGTCGCCTCACCCGATTGCGCGCGCGCCACACCGGCGGCGAGCGATGACATGAACTCGCCCACACCCGGAACACGCAAATCGAACACCTGATTGGGTGCAGTATCCACCGACTTCAGGGTGTCGGCATAGCTGGTTGCCACAGCTGCATCCCAACCCATTTCAGTTTCGTAGAACGAGGCTTCAAAATGCTCGGCGCGGTAGGGGTTCACACCGAAACGACCAATCTGAAGGTCTGCAAGCGTGTTTGCTTCGTTCGAGAAGAAGCACAGGTAATCAAAAGCCATGTCCTGATTGGGGCTTGCAGCGGCGACAGCCGAAGACCAACCCCAAGTCACATAAGACACCTGATTGGGTGTCTCAAACGTGTCCCATGCACCTGTCGTGCGGTTCCAGACTTCCCTGGCGCCCGGCAGCGGCGCTGCGGCCACCTTGTTGCGGATCGGGCTGTCGGCCTGCATCGCCTGAATGAACGCATCATCCCACGAATACGACATCAACGTCTGCCCGCCGCCAAACGAGAAAATCTCATCCCCCAGACCAAACGACGTGCCACCGGGCGGCATTGACGCCTGGGCCGCCACGAACAATTCAAGGCCGCGCACCCAACCGGGGCTGTTGACCAGCGGCGTCATGGTTTCAAGATCAAAGAAGAACCCACCCTTTACATCGGGATGCTTTGCATAGGGGGCCACGCGGCTGATGAAGGCCGAAAACATCAGGTCATCACGCTTGGTCACTTCAGCGGTGCCAAAGTTTGGCGCGCCGTCCCCGTCAAAGTCGAAATTGTTAAAGACGGCAGCAACCTCGTTATATTCTTCCCACGTCGCAGGAACGGTCAGATCCCGGCCCGTCGCTTCTTTGAACTTGGCCTGCATTTCGGGGTTGCTGAACACATCGCTGCGGTATTTCAGATAATGGCGGTCGCCATCCATCGTGTATTGCACCATTTTGCCGCCAACGGTGGAAATGCCGCGATACGTGTCGGTGACCGACTTCATACCCGATGTTTCCTGATAGGCGGCTGGCACTTCGGCAAAAAATGGGTTGAAATCGCCCAGCCATAGCGATGCATAAAACAACACATCATAGGCCTGCTGCTGCGTCTGGAACGGGATCATGATCCGCTGGAACAGATCGCCGAAGGGCACATGGACCACATTCACGGTGGCCCCGGTCAGTTCTTGAAACTGGGTGGCGTGCAATGCGGTCGGCTCGCCGATGACCGGGATGGCGTGGGTGATGATGTTCAGCGTGCGGCCGGTGTAATCCTTGGCGTCGATCGCCTCGAACGAACAGGCGCCGGGCACATCCGCCTTGATGCCATATTTCGTGTAGTCCTGGGCATGGACGGCTCCCGCCGTCAGGGCCGTCGTGGCAAGTGCCACGCAAAGCGTGCGGTTCATTTTCTCTCTCCCTAGTGAGTTCAGCGTGTTATGGGATCAGGACAGCCCGACCCTTGATCTTGCCATTGTGCAGGTCTTGCAGCGCCTGGTTGGCATCCTTCAGCGCATAGTGCTTGGTCGCCAGTTCCACGAGGCCCCGGTCGGCCAGCGCCATCAATTCATTCAGTTCGGCCCAGGTCCCGACAAGGTTGCCGATGATGTTGCGCTCGGTGATGATCAGGTCGACGGTCGGGATCTGGATATCCTCGCCGTACCCAACGATGTAGTAGCTTCCCATCGGGCGGGTCATGTCGAGCCCCTTTTTCGTCGTGCCCCGCTCGCCCACGAAATCCAGCACAGCTTCGGCACCCTTGCCGCCTGTCAGCGCCTTCACAGCCTCGACTTCGCCACCGTCGGCCTTGACCAGATGGTCGGCTCCGCCATGACCGGCAAGTTCCAGCGAAATATCGGACTTATCGACAACGATGATCGTGGCGGCACACATCGCGCGCAGCACCTGCACGCCGATATGACCCAAGCCCCCTGCGCCGATGACCACGACCGACTGATCGGGCAACAACGTCTGCGCGGCTTTTTTTGCCGCGCGATAGGCGGTCAGACCCGCGTCTGAATAGGGTGCCACATCCTTTGGCGCGAGGGTCTTTGGCAGTGCCACCAGGTTGCGCGCGCTGGTCGCCAGATATTCGGCATAACCGCCGTTGCTGTCCAGACCCGGGAACGTGCCGTCGCCATGCATGTCGTGGCCACGGCGGCAGGCAAGACAGGTACCGCCGGTGATCTTGGGGTGCACAATGACCGGGTCACCGATCTTGAACCCCTCAACCTCCGGGCCGATCTCCTCGATCCACCCTGCGTTTTCATGGCCCATGATCAAAGGCAGCAGGGCGTTGCCGTTCGGATCCATATGGGGCCGCCAGATACCTTCGATGATGTGAAGGTCTGTGCGACACACGCCTGCACCGCCAATGCGGACAACCACATCCTGCGACTTCACGATCTTCGGATCGGGCACGGTTTCATCATACACCCAATGGGGCGCGGTCAGTTCGGGGTCATAAGTGCGCAGCACTTGGGCTTTCATTGCGGGTTTCCCTTGATGGTTCCGGGCATCGCTCGGATTCATGCTTTGCGGGCAACAAAGCTGCAAATGCAAACCCGCGTCCATCCCGTCCGCAAAACGTCCAATGGATGAACATAAGTGCCAATAGTTGTTCAAGATCTGCACAGAGCGCACAGTTAAACATGATGAGCGAGGCTTTTGGCGAACCCCTGTTCAGATTCTGAACAGTCACAGGACGAATCGGCGTCAGCATTGACGCGAACCCGCAAACGCATAGGTTTGACAATCGTACGGACCTGGGGAGAAGCCGAGGCGATGGATCACATGCATTCCGGGCTGTCGCGCGCACGACGCGCGTTGGAAGGATCGGGGCGGTTTCCGGGGGGCGCGCTGCCCGGCGACATCTCAGACAGTTGGACACGCAGCCTGTCGCACGGCATCGACCCGCTGGCCCGCCCCGAGGGTTTTGTCCAGACAGACAAGGCTTTTGCCGACATCCGAAGTCAGCACGCCGATCTGATCCGATTTGCCCGTCCCGAATTGGAGGTTCTGTTTGACCAGATCGCCGGATCGAACTTCATGATCGCACTCGGCGCACCGGATGGCGTGGTGCTGGACACCCTGACCGACAGCCAGTTCGGCGACAGTGACGCCGGGCGTGCGGTTATTCCCGGATCGGTCTGGACGGAAGAGATGCGCGGCACCAATGCGTTGGGGTTGTGCATTGCGACTGGCCGCCCGGCCCAGGTCTATGGCGGAGAGCATTTTCTGCGGGCGCATCAGGATGTTTCCTGCATCTCGGCCCCGATCTTTGACGGACGCGGCAATTTGGCTGGGGTGCTTGACGCATCGTCCGGCTCCACTGTGCGTCAGCAGCATACCGCAGCTCTGGTGCAGATGTCCGCCAGCAACATCGAGAACAGCCTCATCCGGTCTGGCCATGACCGCCGAATTGTCGTGGTGTTCCATCCACGGCCCGAGTATCTGGCCACCCTTTCGGTTGGCATGCTGGTTCTGGATGACGATTTCCGCATCCATGCGGTGAACCGCAAGGGCCTCCATTTCCTGACCGGCTTTGGCCCGCTGATTGGCACGGGCTTCGCGCAAGTATTTGAGACCGACTTTGCAACTCTGGTCCGACGGCTCTTGACCGGAGAGACATTGCGGGTGCGTGACCGAATGGGTTCCGCGGTGTCGATGCGCTGTGTGGCAAACCGGGCAACGTTCGCAATGGCCGGGCGCGGCGGAATCGCCCATGCCAAGAACGACTCACCATCGCCGAACCTGTTTCGCGATGTCTTGATCGACGACCCCGGCCTGCGCCGTGCGCTCGCCACCCTGCCCGCCGCCGCACAGCGCGGCGCCGTAATCACCGTTGTAGGGGAAACCGGCACCGGCAAAGAAGTTACGGCGCGTCTGGCCCATGCGGCAGCGGCACGCACCGGCGATTTTGTGGCTGTCGATCCGCGAAGCCTGTCCGGCGACGTCGAGGCGTCTCTCTTTGGGCAATCCGATGCGGAGCCGGGCCTGCTGGCCCGCGCCGAGCGCGGCACCCTTTATCTTGACGAAGTGACGGCGTTGCCGCCGGTCGTGCAGGCCGCCCTGATCCGCGTGCTCGATGTCGGCGAATATCGCCGGGTCGGCGAAAGTCAGGTCCGCAAGACAGACGCCCTGATCGTGGTCTCGTCCAGCCGCCCGCTTGCCGACGCAGTGGCCGATGGGCAGTTGCGGGCAGACCTGCGGTTCCGGCTGGAAGGCTATCTTTTGATCTTGCCCCCGCTGCGTGAACGTTCTGATTTCGCAGCCCTCGTCCTGCGTTTTCTGGCGGCAAGCGACCGAAAGCTGCGCATCAGATCTTCCGCGCTTGCCCGGCTTGCAGCATACGACTGGCCTGGCAATATCCACGAACTGCGCGGCGTGCTGGCGCGCGCTGAAACGCGCTGTTCGGGCGACGAGTTGGATGTCGACGATCTTGATGGCCTGCCCGATTGCCGTCCAACGCGTGAGCCTGTTTGCCCGGCCTGTGCTGGCAGCGCCTGGAAAGAGCAACAGTGTCGTGCCATCCGCGGCCTTGTCGCCACCGACGGTGGCAGCATCAGCAAGGTGGCTCGCCAGTTGGGTGTCAGCCGGACAACGATTTACAAGCATCTTCAGGACAGTCCCCGTCCCACTTGAATGGGCAAGAGGATGACACTTTCTAAGCTGAATTTTGCGCCTTCTTGCGTCGGAAAAGCGCTTCGCCTCACAATAGGTTTCACCGCAGTTTCGTCACCTTTGCCACTTGAACAAAACCGGAAACCGTCTCCGTTGGCTCCGGTTTACTAGCCGGTGTTCGCAGCAGGTCGTTCTTCGATC
>JANMDH010000413.1:0-11340 GCA_031376195.1 Gemmobacter sp.
CCCGCCGCGCAGGAAATCGTTGCCGTCATCACCATAAAGCGTATCATTATCAAAGCTGCCGAACAGGATGTCATTTCCGGCCCCGCCGTAGAGCAGGTCATTGCCGTCTTCGCCGTTCAGGTCGTCATTGCCGGAGTCGCCGTAAAGTTTGTCGCCATCCGCGCCACCTGAAATCTGATCGTCGTTCTTGCCGCCATAAACACGGTCAACGCCTTCGTCGCTAATAAAGCGGTCAACCCCGTTGCCGCCGTACATCAGATCGCGCCCAAGCCCGCCATAGAAGGCGTCATCCCCGGCGCCGCCGAAGTAGTGGTAATTGCCGTCGAAACCATAAAGCGAATCCGCGCCATCGCCGCCGATGAGGGAATCATTGCCCTCTGAGGCAAAGATCGTGTCGTTCCCGGCAGCGCCGTCGATGGTATCGTCGCCGAGGTATCCGATGAACCGGTTGTTCCCGGCATTGCCGGTGAGCCGGTTGTTTGCAAGATTGCCGTCACAAAAAAGGTCCAGCAAGCCCGTCAGCCGGGCGTCCTCGATATTGCCATAGGAGATGAGATAAAGGTTGAACTGGCCACCGACGATCACATCCCGGCCCTGGCCTGTGGTTTCGTTCACCTGATCGCTGACCGAGACAAGACGGTATTCGTCGTTCCCCCTACCGCCATACATCACATCAAGTCCGGCCCCGCCAATCAATGTGTCGTCGCCGCGAAGGCCGATCAGCGTATCGCCCAAGGCCCCGGCCGTCAGCTTGTTCGCCTTCCTGTTTCCGGTGATTGTCGGCATGTTCCCTCTTTCCTGACTGCAGAATGGATGGTGCAGAAAATGCCTGATTTTCAGGCAGTTCCATGGCGGCTTGCCTGCAGCCTAGGGTTGACGCATCACAAACTCAAGACAGTTCTGGCGGGGCCGGGATGCGGTGTGGGGGGCCTTGCGCGCAAGGCCATCAGGCCGAGGGCATCAGGCTGGGGAAAGTGCGCGCCAGCCGATGTCGCGGCGGCAGAACCCTTCGGGCCAATCTATCCGGTCCACCATCGCATAGGCCTGTGCGCGGGCCTCGGCCAGTGTTGCGGCGCGGGCGGTGATGTTGAGGACGCGGCCCCCGGTGGCGGTGATCTGGCCATCCGCCAGCGTGGTGCCTGCGTGAAAGGTCATCGCGTGGCTGTCGTCAGGCAGGGCATCAAGGCCGCGGATGACGCTGCCTTTGGCATAGGTCCCCGGATAGCCGTTGGTCGCCATGACGACGGTCAAAGCGTGGTCATCGGCCCAGGAGGGGCGGGCACCGGCCAGCCGACCTTCGGCGCAGGCGAGCAGCAGATCAAGCGCCTGCGCGCCGAGGCGCATCATGAGGACCTGGCATTCGGGATCGCCAAAGCGGGCATTGTATTCGACGAGGCGGGCTTGCCCCTCCTTGATCATCAGGCCGGCATAGAGCACCCCCTGATAGGGCGTGCCGCGCCGGGCCATTTCGGCGATCGTGGGCAGGACGATGCGGTCCATCGCCTGTTGCTGCAAGGCGGGGGTAAGGACCGGGGCGGGCGAATAGGCACCCATGCCGCCGGTGTTGGGGCCGGTATCGCCGTCGAAGGCGCGTTTGTGATCCTGCGCGGTGCCAAGGGCCAGGGCGTCGGTGCCGTCGGTGAGGATGAAGAACGAGGCCTCTTCGCCGTCCATGAATTCTTCGATCACCACTTCGGCCCCGGCGGACCCGAGGGAGCCTGCGAACATGTCTTCGATGGCGGACACTGCCTCGGCCAGGGTCATGGCGACGACGACGCCTTTGCCGGCGGCGAGGCCATCGGCCTTGACGACAATGGGAGCCCCTTTGGCCTGCACATAGGCACGGGCGGAGGCCGCATCGGTAAAGCGCGCCCAGGCGGCGGTGGGGGCGTGGCATGCATCGCAGATATCCTTGGTGAATGCCTTGGATGCCTCGAGCCGTGCGGCGGCCGCGGAGGGGCCGAAGGTCAGGATGCCGGCGGCACGGGCGGCATCGGCGACGCCTGCGGCAAGCGGGCCCTCAGGGCCGATGATCAGGAAATCAATGGCGTTTTCAACGCAGAAGGCGGTGACGCAAGCATCGTCGAGGATGTCGATAGCGGCGCATTCGGCAAGCGCGGCAATGCCCGCATTGCCGGGGGCAATGATCAGGCGGTCGCATTTGGGGTTCTGCTTGACGGCCCAGGCAAGGGCGTGTTCACGGCCCCCGGAGCCGAGGATAAGGATGTTCATCTGGCGGCCCCGGTTTGGAATATCTGCGGCGGGTGATAAAGCAGTCGGCACCCGGTGAAAAGCGCCGGTTGGAGGCGGGGCACCGGGCCCGCCCGTCGAGGGGGCGCTGCCCCCGCCTGCGGCCCCCCGGGATATTTTTGGACAGAAGACGCCCGAATTTGAATTAAATTATCCTTTCTTCTGTCCAAAAATATCCACGGGGGAGGGCGCGCCGCGACCGTATGGGGGCCGTCAGCCCCCATCGGTCCTGAGGGGCTCAATGCCCCGAAGGAACGGGTTGGTCCAAAGTTCGGCTTCACCATGGGTTCGTCTTCTGCAAGAATAAGATCATGGACCTGATCGACGACGACTCCCCATCCCCGCCCGGCAATGCGCCGGAATACACCGTGTCGGAACTGTCCGGGGCGGTGAAGCGGGTGATCGAGGGGGAGTTTGGTCTGGTCCGGGTGCGGGGCGAGGTGGGGCGGGTGTCGCGTCCGGCCTCGGGGCATATCTATTATGATCTGAAGGACGACCGTTCGGTGATCGCAGCGATCACCTGGAAGGGGCAGGCGGGCCGGATGCAGGTGATGCCGGAAGAGGGGATGGAGGTGATCGCCACCGGGCGGATGACGACCTTTCCGGGGCAGTCGA
Organism: Gemmobacter sp.; assembly: GCA_031376195.1. GTDB lineage: Bacteria > Pseudomonadota > Alphaproteobacteria > Rhodobacterales > Rhodobacteraceae > JANPIX01. The sequence continues at coordinate 2,866 of JANMDH010000413.1, forward strand.
AATACCAGCTGATCATCGAAGATCTGGCCCCGGCGGGGGCGGGGGCCTTGATGGCGATGCTGGAAAAGCGCCGGGTGGCGCTGGCGGCGGAGGGGTTGTTCGACGCGGGGCGCAAACAGGCGATCCCCTATCTGCCGCAGGTGATCGGGGTGGTGACATCGCCCAGCGGCGCGGTGATCCGGGACATTCTGCACCGGCTGCGCGACCGTTTTCCGCGACATGTGCTGATCTGGCCGGTGGCGGTGCAGGGGGCGAAATGTGCAGGCGAGGTGGCGGCGGCGATCCGGGGATTTAACGCCATAGCCTCAGGGGGACGGGTCCCGCGCCCGGATGTGATCATCGTGGCGCGGGGCGGGGGCAGTCTGGAGGACCTGTGGGGGTTCAACGAGGAGATCGTGGTGCGGGCGGCGGCGGAGAGCATCCTACCCCTGATTTCCGCCGTGGGGCATGAGACGGACACGACGCTGATCGATTTTGCCGCCGACAGGCGGGCACCGACGCCGACGGCGGCGGCGGAAATGGCGGTGCCGGTGCGGCTGGACCTGCTGGCGGCGCTGGAGGGGTTCGGGGCGCGGCTGGGGGCGGGGGCGGGGCGGGGGTTGCTGCTGCGCGGGCAGCGGCTGCGCGATCTGGCGCGGGCCTTGCCGCGGGTCGAGGTGCTGACGCAGGCGGCGGTGCAGCGGTTCGATCTGTGGTCGGGCAGGCTCGGGTCCGGCCTCGGGCTGGCGGTCACGAAAAAGCGGGGGGCGTTTGAGGCGCGGGCGGCGCGGGTGCAGCCGCAGGCGCTGCGCGATCTGCTGGCGCGGCGGCGAGACGGGTTGGCGGGGGTTGCGGCGCGGCTGGAGGCGGCGCGGTTGCGGCGGGCGGAACGGGCGGCGGACAGGGCAGGCGCACTGGCGGCGCGATTGGCCCCGGCGTTGGCAAACCTGATCGGGCGGGTGGCGCGGGATGCGGCACAGGGACGGGCGCGGCTGGCGGTGATTGCGCCCCGGCTGGAGGCGGCACCTGCGCTGCGGCTGCGGGCGCTGTCGGACAAGCTTGACGCGCTGGACCGGATGCGGATGACGCTGGGCTACGGCGAAACCCTGCGGCGGGGCTATGCGGTGGTGCGGGGCGATGGGGCGGTCGTGACGACGAAGGCGGGGGCGGAACAGGCGGTGGCGCTGGAGATCGAGTTCAGCGACGGGCGATTGGTTCTGGGGGCGCGTCCGGCACGGCGGGGCAAGGGCGAGGGTCCGGCGGGGCAGGGCAGTTTGTTCTGAACGGTTGTCGGACCCGCCCCCCCGCCGTTTGACACGGCGTGGGGCAGCGATAGCACCCGCAGGGTGGAAGAGCGGCTTTTTGACGCGATCGGGGATGTCGCGGGGTTACACCCCGACATCCGGCCCGGCGCAGGCGAGGGGTTCGCTGGTCTTGTCGATTTCGGTGATCACCGACCCGAGGTCATCGCCAAGAAAGGTCGCACTTAACCCGTCGGGGCGGCTAAAGAAATTCCAGCATTGCGGAATACCGTCGTTTTCATAGACAAAACAGATCTGATCCGCCTCCTGAAACCAAGTGCCGTCAAGGCAGGTATCACCCTCGAACGCCCAGCGGACACGCCTGCCGGGCAGGTATTCCTCGATCCCCAGAACACCGCCGCCATAGTCATAGGTCAGGGTCTTGCCGGTGACATAGGCGTCAAAGGCATCGCCCGTCATCGGGGTTTCGGCAAAGGCGGGGGCGGCGGTCAGTATCAGGGCAAGGCTGAGGCGGGCGAACATCGGTGTCTCCGTGTCGTGTTATCGCGACCAGAGTGCCATGGCCTGCGTCAAATGGCCAGAACCTCGCGCAGGTTTGAGGAACGTCAGGCAGGGTTGCTCCAGTGCGCAAGCGGTGGGTCGATCACGCGCCGCCACAGCGGTGGGATCAGGGCGAGGGTGCAGCAAAGGGGAAGGGGGTAGGGCAGCATCGGGGCCTGATCGGCATCGGGGAGGCGCAGGGCGGGGTAGGGGCGGGCGGGATGGGCGTGATGGTCGGAATGGCGGGGCGCGTTGAGCATCAGGCGGGCGGAAAACCAGTGCGGGGAATTCCAGCTGTGCCGGTCGCCGACGGGTTCGGGGCGGCCATCGGGGCCAAGGCGGCGCATCAGGCCGTAGTGCTGAACATAATCGGCGAGCAGAAGCTGGGCCTGTGCGTGGGCGGCAAGCAGAAGCCAGACACCCACGCCGGCCCAACCGGCGAGGATATGGGCAATGGTGAGAGCGAGGATCGCGCCGCCCAGATAGAGCCAATAGGGGTGCAGGCCGGGCACCTGCACGCGCCGGGCGGTTTCTGCGGCAAGACCCGTGCGGAACGAACCTGCCCAGGCGCGGCGGGCAAAGCGGTAATAGCTTTCCCCGGCGCGGGCGGTGTTGGGGTCGGCGATGGTGGCAGCATGGCGGTGATGCACCAGCCGGTGGGCAGAGGTGTGGTGCCCGAAGAGGAGCGAGATATAGACCGCCATGCCGAGCCGGAACAGCCAGCGATTGCCCCGGTGGATCAGTTCATGCGCGACAGGGTTCGACACCTGCCCGAACACCAGACCGGCACCAAGGCCGAGAAGGGCGCGTTCCCCGGCGGTCAGGCCGGACGGCCCGGCGAGGGCCCAGACAATCGTGGGCAGGGCGATGAAATGGGCAAGGGCGAGCGTGACAAGCAGGGCGTCGCCTGCAGGAAATTCGGTGCCATCGCCGGGGTTTAGGTCGGGCAGGGCCTGATCGAGGAGGGCGGCGAAGGCGGTGACATAAATCAGGGGTGCAGCCACCCAAGGCCCGCCGAAGGCCAATCCGGCTGCAATCAGCGCAAAGGGCAGCAGACTGGCAAGGGCAAACAGGGCAACGGGGGAATTGAAAAAGCGCATAAGAACAGCTTAGCACCCTTGCCCGGCCATGAAAGCCCCAAGGATGCCGCAGGGTGCTTTCACTTTGGAGCATAAGTGACTAGGTGGAGGAAAGCGGCGTTCAAGCCGCATCAGCAAGGCAAGATACGGCATGTCCTTTTTCAAGAAGCTGCGCGACAAGATGTTCCGGTCGTCCGACAAGATCGGCGAGGGTCTCGACGCGCTGGTCGACGCGGGCGACGCGGGGGCGGTCGTTGCCGTGCAAGGTGGGTTTGCCCCGCCAGAGATGCCGGAGACCGAGAGTGACAAGCCCGGACTTCTGGGGCGTCTGCTGGGGCGGGATGCGCCGGAGGCGCGGCGGGTGATGGACGATGCGATGCTGCAAAGTCTGGAAGAACTGCTGATCGGGGCCGATATGGGCGTGGAGACGGCAATCCGCGTGACGGCGAACATTGCGGAAGGACGGTTCGGGCGCAGGGTATCGTCGAGCGAGATCAAGACGGCCCTTGCGGACGAGATTGCGCGCATCCTGACGCCAGTGGCGCAGCCGATGCCGATCTATCCGAAACGCCCGCAGGTCGTGCTGGTGGTGGGCGTGAACGGGTCGGGCAAGACGACGACGATCGGCAAGCTGGCGAGCCAGTTCAAGGCGGCGGGCAAGACGGTGGTGATCGCGGCGGGCGATACGTTCCGGGCGGCGGCGGTGGAGCAGTTGCAGGTCTGGGGGCAGCGGGCGGGAGTGCCGGTTCTGACGGCACCGGAAGGCAGCGATCCGGCGAGCCTTGCCTTTGACGCGATGACGAAGGCGCAGGAAAGCGGGGCAGACCTGTTGCTGATCGACACGGCGGGGCGGTTGCAGAACCGGGCGGACCTGATGGAGGAACTTTCGAAAATCGTGCGGGTGATCCGCAAGAAAGACCCCGACGCGCCGCACAACACGCTGTTGGTACTGGATGCGACGACAGGGCAGAACGCACTGAATCAGGTGGAGATTTTCCGAAAACTGGCAGATGTGTCGGGGCTTGTGATGACAAAGCTGGACGGGACGGCGAAGGGCGGGGTTCTGGTGGCGCTAGCCGACAGGTTCGGTCTGCCGATCCATGCGATCGGGGTGGGGGAACAGATCGACGATTTGTCGCCGTTCGACCCGGATGAATTTGCGAAGGCACTGGTGGGGGTGTGAAGATGCCGCGCATTGCCGGGGTGTGCCTGTCGTTGGTGATGTTGTCGGGGCCGGGCATCGCGCAGGACGCGCCTTTGGCGTGTGCTGCGGGGCTGGCGGTGACGGACCTTTATTTTGGCGAGGGAGATGCCGTGCAGACCGCGCCTTCGGGCGCGCAGCCCGAGGAGGGCTGGTGCCGCGCCGACGGTATTCACATGGACTGGACGCAGGGCAAGTGGCCGCAACGCATTTCCGCGTCGGAAATTCGGTGGCAGCCGCGCGGGACGGATACCATATTGGTCGAGGTGACGGATATTCGTCTGCGCCTGCGCAAGGGGGCGGGGATGAACGATCTGTACCTTGGCGGCTTTCTGTCGAATGTGGGGGCGGATCTTCAACTGCAATCGCGCTATGACGCCGCCACACGCGACCTTTCGATTTCGCCGCTGAGCGTTGCACTGCCGGGGGAAAGTCGCCTTGTGGTGTCGATGGCCCTGAGCGACGTCGATATGGGGTCGCGTGCGGGGTTGCAGACCAGTCTTGGATCGGGCGAACTGACGATGGCGGACATTGATTTGTGGATGGATGCAGGTTTCGGGCGCAGCGTCATGTCACCCCTGATCACCGATCCCGAAGGGTTTGAGGACGGCCTTGCCGACCTGCGCAAATTGCTGGTGGTGCTGCCGGGAACGGTTTTGGCCCCTGACAGCCGCCGCGCCGTCGAGGCGGTTTTGAGCGATTTGCCGGCACCGAAGGGCCTGTTGTCGGTGAAGGTGCGATCCGCCGAGGGGTTCGGGGCGTCCAGCCTGATGCCGATCATCCTGCGCGGTGTTCCTGAAACGCCTGCGCAGTGGGAAAAGGCGCTGTCTGGCCTGACCCTTGATGTTGTCTATGACCCCACAGCAAGAACCGGAAATTGACATGAGACCTGACCGAAAAATCCACCCGATGGTTAAACTGGCCCTTGAACTTGGCCCGATTGCCGCGTTTTTCGCAGGTTTCGTGCTGTTGAAGGGGCAGACCTTCAACCTTGGCGGCACGGAATATTCCGGCTTTATCGTGATGACGGCGGCGTTCATCCCGTTGATGATCGCGAGTTCGGCAATCCTGTGGTTTCTGACGGGCAAGCTGTCGAAAATGCAGGTGGCGACACTGGTGCTGGTGATCGTGTTCGGGGGGCTTTCGGTCTGGCTGAACGACGAGCGGTTCTTCAAGATGAAGCCGACGATGATTTATCTGCTGTTCGCGGGGATCCTCGGGTTTGGACTGTTGCGGGGGCAGTCGTATCTGAAAGTGGTGATGGAAGAAGCCCTGCCGATGCAGGCGGAAGGCTGGATGATCCTGACGCGCCGCCTGACCGCGTTTTTCGCCGTGCTGGCGGTGGCAAACGAAGTGATCTGGCGGACGATGAGCACCGAGGCTTGGGTGAATTTCAAGACATTCGGCCTGACGGCGGCGCTGTTCTTGTTCTTCATCACGCAGGCGAAGGTGTTTGAAAAGTTCGGGGTGGAGGAGGATGGGGGAAAATAGGGACGGCGGTCGTTCAGAACTGCGGCTTGCAGGCGTGTCGCCGGGGTAATCTGAAGAAGACGCAAGCGTGAAAAAAGACGGGTTTCAGAAGCGTCGCGATATGATCGGGTTCTCAGGCGTCGCCATTGTGTCGTGATGCGGTCGGTGCGGGATGGTCGGGCGATGCCTGCCGCGCAGGCCAGACTTCCAATACGCCGGCGCACAAGACAAGGGCACCCCCGATCAATTCGAGTTGCCCCAGATGTTCGCCCGCGATCAGGGCAGCGGAGGTAGCGCCGACCAGAACCTCGGCCATCAGCAGGATGCCGACACGCGCAGGTTCCAGACGTGCCGCTGCCCACATCAGGGCCGCCATCGACAGCCCCCACCACAGGCCCCCTGCGGCAAGGGTCCAGCCCAGGATCGGTGCGGCGGTTGCCGTCAGCACGGAGGGCATCGGCCCCAGCATGGGGGCCAGAAAGAGGCATCCAAGACACGCGCCTGCCGAAAAGACAAAGGCCGTCTCGCCGGGGCCTGTGTCGGATTTCGTGCGAATGCCCGTTGTCGCGACTGACCACAGCAGACCGGAGATCAGCCCCAGCCATTCGCCAAAGTTACGCGGGACGGGGACTTCGCCGTCCGCCCCAAGGATCAGAGCCAGTCCGCCGATGCCAAAGACGAGGGCCGCGACGCGCATCCATGATGTTGGCCAGCCCATGACGTAGCGCCCGATCAGGGTGCTCCAGACCGGGGTGAGGAAGAACAGGATGGCGATGATTGCGACACGCCCATACAGAAAACCGATGGAGTAAAGGGCGAATGCGAAGCCGCCCAGGGCGACCGATGCGAGGGCAATCGGGTGCGACGCGCGCAGGCGGTCGCGTGCGATGTAGGCAAAGGGTGAAAGAAGCAGTGTCGCCATAGCAACGATGCCGAGGGTTCCCCAAGCCCCTTGCAGACCAAGGGATGCCAATTCGCGGACCGGCACCCAGTAAAAGCCCCATAAGGCGCCAGTGCCGATGACGAACAGGGTGGCTATGACTGTGGGCTGGTTTCTGATCATGCGACGAGTGTTAGTGGCAACTTCGGACGATGAAAACTCCAAAGGAAAATTCGGTGACGACGCAAAGGTGTTAGCCGCGTTGGCGTTCTTTTTCGGCAATCAGCGCGTACCTGCGATTGCCGGTGAACCCGATCAAAGCGTCCGACGCTGATGCTCGATTTTCGGGGGGCGCGATGTCAGGCGCAGCCGGTTTCACCGCTTGAACAAAATCTCCTGTTCTTTCCTGTCTGGCGGGCCCGCCCGGCGGCGGTCTGCGCCCACTGCCTTGCCGCGCACAAAGGCAGGTCGCGCGGCCAGTTCGTCCAGCCAGCGTTTGAAATGCGGCTTGTCGGACAGCGCCTGCTGCTGGCCTTCCCAGCCCATCGCCCAAGGCCAGATCGCGAAATCGGCAATCGACAGGAAATCGCCCGCCACATACCGCGCCTTGGCCAGTTGCCGGTCCAGCACGGCGTAAAGCCGCGCCACCTCGCGCCGATAACGATCCTGGGCGTAGGGCAGCACCTGGGGCGGGTCCAGATCGGGGGCATAGCGCAGGAAATGATGGGCCTGCCCGGCCATCGGCCCGACGCCGCCCATCTGCCACATGAGCCATTGATCGACGGCGATGCGGTCGCGTTCGGTGGGGCCGCAGAACTGCGCCGTCTTGCGCGCCAGATACTGCAGGATGGCACCGGATTCGAAGACGGAAACGGGCTGGCCATCCGGCCCGTCGGGATCGGTGATCGCAGGCATCCGGTTGTTGGGCGCGATGGCGAGGAAATCGGGCGCGAATTGTTCGCCTGCGCCGATGTTCACGTAGCGGACGGTGTAGGGCAGCCCCATTTCTTCCAGCGCGATGGTGATCTTGTAGCCGTTGGGGGTGGGCCAGTAGTATAGGTCGATGGGGGCGGGCGGCATAACGAACACTCCTGCTGTGCGGCGTTGCCCTATCAAACCAAGTATTCGCGCTGCCACAAGGGCGAAGGCGGGGTTGCGCACCGTTCCGGCGATACCGGCGCGAGTTGATAGCGGAGTGCGGCCAAGGGCAGGCCCTGCGGTTCAAGCAGAAAGCGGCGGTAAAGCGGGAACAGTCCGGGTCGCAGATAGGCCGACCAGTGGCAGAAATAGGCACTGTGGGGGCCGATGCGATGGCCCAGACGGGCAAGGCCCTTGCGGTGGGCAGGATCGTCAATCCGCAGGGTGACAAGATTGGGGGCCGACAGACCCCGACCGATTGCAGGGGATGCCGCGCGCGAGGTCCATTCGAAAAGGGTGTCGAACAGGGCGTTTTCCCGGCTGGTGACGTTCATGACTTCGGCCGCGCGTCCGGCCGGACTGCGCAGGGCGGACAAGGCCTGGTCGCGTTCCGCGGCCCCGAACAGCAGGGCGATGCGGCCCACATCCCCGGCGTCCAGCTGGGACAATGCGCCAAGTGCTATTTGCGCGCCAAGGCTGTGGGCGAGAAGGGAGATTGGGGTGGGATGTGCCTTGCGCAGGGCGCGGATCAGATCGGCCAAGGACCGGGCGGCATCACCTGCGTTGGTCTGGGCGCGGCGCAATGTGCCGACGGCGTCCCAGCCAACGGGCAGGCACACGCCGGGGGCGGGCAGGGGGCGGGCAAACCCGAGATGCCGGGGCCATGACGGTTCACGCCGTGCGCGACTGCGCCGATGGGGGGAAAAGATGAACTGGTGCGGATCACTGCGCGGCTGACCGGGATCATAACGATAGCCGTGCAGCAGGATCACGATGGGCGCAGTGGCGGGCATCGCGTCAAGGTATGCGGCGACCTGCGCTGTCAGCGCGGTCTGTCCGGGCCTTGCGTTCAGGGCGATCACGGTCATCTGGGCACTTTCGGGGCAGGGCTTTCGACAGGAAGAACGCGGGAACATATGGCGCAAC
>JANMDH010000511.1:0-8068 GCA_031376195.1 Gemmobacter sp.
TTGCGCCCCAATGCGGCTGCCAGTTGATCATAAGCTGCCTTTGCTGACCGCGCGTCGAAGTGGATCGCCAAAAAATCACCCGCAGCCGTCAACCGCTCGGCCTGCGCGATGATGCCATCGGGATCCTTGTGGCACAGAAGAATATAGGCGATTTTGGCCATTGTTCTGTCAAGCCGTCCTTCGCGTCAGGGTCAACTCGCCCTGTCATAACGGTTTTCGCCATTGAAATAACAGTCTTTCTTTGCGACTTTACCACTGTCGGGGTTTTACATCAGACCTTGGGTCGCGCAATCGGCTGCAATGTCAGAAAAGGGTTTGGATCATGGGGTTTCCCGGCACATGGATGACGGAAAGTGAAAGTGTCGTGTACCGTGTGGTGCCGAAATGCGCCTGTTCGACCATCGGGCAAATCATGTTCTATTCGGATCACGGGCAGTTTTATGATGGCGATATCCACGATGCGGACCACGGCATGCACAAATGGGCGATGGAGGGCAGCCAGCCCCTGATCGAGGCGACGGTGAAAGGGCACGAGGCCTATACTTTTACCTGCGTGCGCAACCCCTATACGCGCATCCTGTCATCCTTTTTTGACAAGATCTGCGGGGTGCAGCGGAACGGGAAACGCTATCGCGGGAACCTGGTGCCACTGCTGACGCAGAAATACGGCATCGACGTGGGCGGCCCGGAAGGGCGCGACGAATTCGACCAGATCAAGAGCTTTCGCCGTTTTCTGCTGTTCGCGCGCGACACGATCCGGTGGAAAAAACCGATGGAGCCCGACATCCACTGGTCGGCGATGGCGGGGCATGTGTCGACCTTCATCGTGAACGGCGGGCGGTATGACCAGATCTTTTTCACCGAGGATTTTGATGCGGGGATGCAGGTGGTGCTGGACAACATCACGGTGAAGCACCCGGTTGATCTGAAAACCATCCCGCGTTTCAACGAAAGCGAAGGGCACGGGCCAAAACGGGCGCATCCGGTGGAGGCATATTTCGACGACCTGTCGATGCATCTGATGTGGGAGATTTACAAACGGGATTTCCAGTCGTTCCGGTATGACTTCGAGAACCCGGGAAACAAGATGCCCTTGGGGGCGGTCGATCTGGCCGAGGTGCATGCGAAACTGGGGGAATAGGTGCATCGATCAGCCGACAGCCGGGGGTTTCACACCCCGTCGTCCATTCGGCTTGAACCAATGGCGCACCAACGGACGACCCCCGTGGGATATTTCTGCAAAGAAGGCTTTTTACGATTTGTTCATTCTGACGGGGCAATCTGCAAAGGCGGTACAGGCTGGGAAGCCGATGACCGTCAAAGGAGAAGGCACCCTGCGGTTGAAACGTATCCGCCGCAGGGCGTCCCACCTTACAACTTCTTCTTTGCGAAAATATCATGCGGGGTAGGCGGGGCCACGGGCCTGCCGCGGGGGCGCAAAGCCCCTCGTCTGCTGGAACACCCCTGTCCCCCTTCCGCGTCAGCCGTGTTGACCGAAGGCTCCCGCAGGGGGCCCGAGGGCGACGCGCGCCCCCCCTCAGATCACGCCGGCCTGCCGGAACAGCGCCTTGATATCCGCCACGGGCCGTGCGCCGACATGGCCGATCACCTCGCGGGCGGCGATGCTGCCCATGCGGGCGGCGATGGCCAGCGACTGCCCGGTCGCCATGCCGTACAGGAACCCTGCTGCGAACTGATCCCCTGCCCCGGTTGCGTCGACGGGTGCCACGCGTTCAACCGGCACCTCGACCCGGTCCGCGCCCCGCAGCACGATCACCGAATCGCCTGACCTTGTGCAGACCACCGTGCCGCAATCTGCATGCGCCTGCGCCAGCGCCTGATCCAGATCAGTCGTCTGATAAAGTGAGGTCCATTCGTGGATGTTGCCGATCACGAAATCCATCTCGTCCTTGACCAGCCGCCGGAAATCCCCCCGGTGGCGGTCCACGCAGAACGGATCCGAAAGGGCGATGCCCGCCTTGCCGCCGCCCTTGTGACAGTCCAGCGCCGCCTTGTGAAAGGCTGCTTTGCCTTGATCCTTGACAAACAGATAGCCTTCCAGAAACAGATAATCCGTCTGCCCGGCCACCGAAGCCGCCACGTCATCCGGCCCGAGTTCCGCCGAAACCCCGAGATAGGTGTTCATCGACCGCTCGCCATCCGGCGAGACGAAGATCATGGAACGTGAGGTCGGCAGGTCTGCGCCCACGACAGGCAGATTCGGGAAATCCGTGCCTTCCTGCGTCAGCGACCGCGCATAGAACCGGCCCAGCGCGTCATCGCGCACCCGCCCGATAAAGGCGGTGGACAGGCCCAGTTTGCCCAGACCCGCCAAAGTGTTGGCCACCGACCCGCCCGCAGCCTCCACCCGGTCATGCATCGAGGCATACAGGGTTTCCGCGCGTTCGCGTTCCACCAGTTGCATGATGCTTTTCGTGATCCCCATCAGGTCCAGAAACGTGTCTTCGGCCTGCGCCAGAACATCGACAATCGCGTTGCCGATGCCCACCACCTGATAGCGTGTCATATCGTCTTGTCCTCAAAGGGGCAGAGGTCGGCGATGAGGCAGACCCCGCATTTCGGTTTACGCGCGACGCAAATGTAGCGCCCGTGCAGGATCAGCCAGTGATGGGCGTGACCCTGAAATTCCACTGGCACATGATCCTCGATGGCGCGTTCAACCGCGTCCACATCACGCCCTGGCGCAATGCCCGTGCGGTTGCCGACGCGAAAGACATGGGTATCTACCGCCTGCGACGGATGCCCGAACCACATGTTCAACACCACATTCGCCGTCTTGCGCCCCACCCCGGGCAGGGATTGCAGGGCGGCGCGGGAGGAGGGCACCTCGCCGCCGTACTGGTCCACCAGAATGCGGCTGAGGGCGATGACATGTTTCGCCTTGTTGCGGAACAGGCCGATGGTTTTGATGTGGTCGATCAGGGCCGCCTCGCCCAGATCGAGCATGGCCTGCGGGGTGGCGGCCACGGCGAACAACCCGCGCGTCGCCTTGTTGACACCGGCGTCAGTGGCCTGTGCAGACAGGGCGACGGCGACGACGAGCGTGTAGGCGTTCAGATGGTACAGTTCGCCCTTGGGTTCGGCCTCTGCGGCGCGGAACCGGGCGAAAACGTCGCGTATGTCGTTGTAACCCATCTGTCGTGCCATGGCCGTGCTATGCCAGCGCAACTGGCACAGGGCAAGACGAAGGCGCAATTTCCGGGTCGATTGTGAGGCCTGCGACGCCTATTCTTGCGGGATATGCCTATTCTTGCAGGATATGAAGGAGCCGCCGATGACCCCTGAACCCACAGCCTATCATTACGCCGTGATCGTCCGCGCCCTGCGCCTGATTGATGAGGGCGGGCCGGGGCTGACGCTGGAGGCTTTGGCGGCGCAGATGGACATGTCGCCATCGCATTTTCAGCGGGTCTTTTCGCAGTGGGTGGGGGTATCGCCGAAACGCTATCAGCAATACCTGACACTAGATCACGCGCGCCTTTTGCTGGCAGATCGGTTCACGGTGTTGGAAACGTCGCATTCCACGGGGCTGTCGGGCGGGGGGCGTTTGCACGATCTGTTCGTGCGGTGGGAGGCGATGAGTCCGGGGGATTATGCGCTGGGGGGTGCAGGACTGCGCATTTGCTGGGGCTGGTTTGACAGCCCGTTCGGGCCTGCCATCGTGATGGGGACCGACAAGGGCATCTGCGGCATCGGCTTTGCCGCCGAAACGGGCGCAGAGGCAACGATGGCCGACCTGATCGGACGCTGGCCAAATGCCGATTTTGTCGAAGATCGGGGCATGCTTTGGCCTTGGGTGCAGTTGGCCTTTGGCGCGGCGGGCCATGCGGGCAGCGACAAAGCACCTGTTTTCCTGATCGGTGCCCCGTTCCAGATCAAGGTGTGGGAAGCGTTGCTGCGGATTCCGACCGGCCACGTGACGACCTATTCGGAACTCGCCGAGGCGGTGGGGCATCCGAAGGCGATGCGGGCGGTGGGCACTGCCGTTGGGCGCAACCCGATCAGCTGGCTGATCCCCTGCCACCGGGCCTTGCGCAAATCGGGGGGTTTGGGGGGGTATCATTGGGGTCTGCCGGTGAAACGCGCGATGCTGGCATATGAGGCAGCGCGGTCCGATGCGGCGGCGGATCGGGCGGCGTGATGTGTGCCGCGAGGTGATGCGCGGAAACCCGCCCGATGTCGGCGCGGCCTATCGGGAACCAAAACCGGGTGGTATACGTTCACGTTAGTCCCGGATGAACCGGACTGCGAACAAATATGGGCCCGAGCGATGAACATCAAAACCTCTTTACTTTTTTCCGTGGCTGGCATTCTGGCCCTAAGCGCCTGTGCGCCGAACCCGAATGCCTATCCCAACGACCCCAACGCGCGGGCGCGGAACGGTGCCGTTGCGGGTGCCCTGATCGGCGGCGCGCTTGGCGCCAAGAACAGCGACAACGAACTGGCCGGCGGTCTGGGCGGGGCGATTATCGGGGGTGTCCTGGGGGGGGCAATCGGCAACCAGCTGGACCAGCAGGCATCCGAACTGCGGGCCGTGAACAGCGCCTTTACGGTCACGAACATGGGCGATTATCTGATTGTGAACATGCCGCAGGATGTGTTGTTCGCGACAGACAGCGCGACATTGCGCCCTGCCTTGCAGCGCGACTTGCAAGCGGTGGCCGCGAACCTGAAAAGCTATCCCAACAGCGCGATCGAAGTGATCGGGCATACCGACAACACGGGTGAAGCCGCGTATAATCAGGACCTGTCAGAACGTCGTGCCCAATCGGTCGCGGGCGTGTTGCGGGCGTCCGGTGTGCCCGGTAACCGGGTTCAGGCGTTGGGGCGCGGCGAAAATCAGCCGGTGGCATCAAACCTGACGCCAGCAGGCAAGGCGCAAAACCGGCGTGTGGAAATCATCATTCGCCCCACAAATCGCGGTTAAGTCCGTCCAGCACGGGAAAGGGGGCAGGCCATTCGCCTGCCCTTTTTCGTTGCACTTATCCCCCGAGTGGTCATAGAAACTGACCAATCCAAGGGGGGATGATGCCGTTTCAGAAGGTTCAGACGGAACGCCTGTCCCAGACAGTGACACGGCAAATCGAACTGCTGATCCTGCGGGGCATTCTGCGGCCCGGCGAACGCCTGCCGTCGGAACGCGAACTGTCGGAACGGATGGACATTTCCCGCCCTAGCCTGCGCGAGGCGGTGGCTGATCTTGAACGGCGGGGCCTGCTGGTAAGCAGGGCCAGTGCCGGGATTTTCGTAGCGGATGTGCTGGGATCAGCCTTTTCGCCCGCCTTGATTCAGCTGTTTGCAGCGCATGAGGATGCCGTGTTCGACTATCTGTCGTTCCGGCGGGATATGGAAGGGTTGGCGGCGGAACGGGCAGCGCGTCTTGCATCGGAAACCGATCTGAAGGTTGTGGCAACGATCTTTGCGCGGATGGAGGCGGCACATTCCTTGCGTGATCCGGCGGACGAGGCAGAACTGGACGCGGCGTTTCACATGGCGATCATCGAGGTGAGCCATAACGTGATCATGCTGCACATGATGCGGTCGATGTTCGATCTGCTGCGGCAAGGGGTCTTTTATAACCGCCAGCAAATGTTCCGCAGCCGGGATATCCGGGACACGTTGCTGGATCAGCACCGTGCCATCAACACGGCCCTGCAACAGCGCGATCCGGTGGGCGCGCGGGCGGCAGTGGAGGCGCATCTGAGTTACATCCAGAACGCGCTGGCAGATCAGGCGCAATCGGATCGTAACGAAGTGGTGGCGCGTCAACGGCTGGAACACGAACAGTCCAAATAGAAAAACCCGGCACGAGGCCGGGTTTGTCGTCAGCCGATTGTTGGCGGGCGTCAGTGCAGTTTTGCCGCAACCTGCGTGATCGCGTCGTCAATCGACGCCGATGTGGCATCCGCCGTCATCTGTTTTGTCAGAACGTCCGTTGCAGCGGCAATCGCCACGCTGACGGCGCGTTCGCGCACTTCACGCACGGCGGCCGCTTCAGCCGAGGCGATGCGGTCGGTGGCGGCTGCCAAACGCCGGGCAATCGTCACCTTGAGATCAGCTTTGGCCTGGGTTGCTGCGGCCTGCGCCTCTTCCTTGGCCATGGCTACGATGCGGGCGGATTGTTCCTGCACTTCGCGGCTTTTACGGTCATACGACGCAAGAAGTTCCTTGGCTTCGTCGCGCAGGGCCCGCGCCTCGGCCAGTTCGGCCTTGATCACAGCGGCGCGTGTATCCAGCATTCCGGTCAATTTCGCCGGGATTTTCATGTACAACAGAACGCCGATGAAAATCAGGAACGAGATGATGACAATGAATTCGGTATTTCGCAGTGAAAAGAACGCTTCGCCTTCGGCGGCTGCGGCTGGACCTGCGATCATCAACATCGAAAGGGTCAGGCGTTTCATTGGGCTTGTCCTCTCAGGCGTGCGGTGACCGCCGCCGTCACAGTGCGCGCATCTGCCTTGCCACCCAAAGCCGCCACAATTTCATACGCGGTATCTTTGGCCACTTCGGCAACGCTTGCCATGGCACCTGCCCTGATTTCGGCAATCGCCTTTTCCGATTCCACGGTTCGCGCCTCGATGTCGGCGTCCGCCTTGGCGGTTGCCACATCAAGATCGCGCTGGATCGCTGCCTTCGCCTCGACCACGATCTTGTTTGCCTCGACCCGGGCGGTTGCCAGCGCGTCGTTGTAGGCTTTTTCTGCGGCGACCGCCTTTTGCTTCAGCTCGTTCGCGGCGGCAAGGTCATTGGTAATCGTGCCCGACCGTTCGGCCAGAACGGCACCGATCCGGGGCAGGGCAATGCGTGACAGCACCATGTAGATGATGACAAGTGTGACGGCCAACCAGAAGATTTGGTTGGGCCAGGTCGAAAAATCGAGTTGTGGCATACCGACGGCTTTGCCGGCCTCGCCTGCAGCTTCTGTTGACATATCCTACCCCCAAGACTTGAAGAGGGGCCGGTGGAAACCGGCCCCGAGATCAATGGCCTGGATCAGACTGCAAACATCAACAGCAGGGCGATCAGGAAGGAAAAGATGCCCAGTGCTTCGGCAAACGCGATGCCGACGAACAGGTTGGCCATCTGGCCCGGTGCTGCCGAAGGGTTGCGGAGGGCACCTGCAAGGAAGTTCCCTGCAATGTGGCCCACGCCGATACCAGCGCCGCCCAGACCGATCGTGGCCAGTCCGGCGCCGATGAATTTCCCCATTTGTGCGATATCGCCTTCCATAGTCTTCTCCTTTGGTATGTTCGATGATTGTTGTTTCGGGATCAGACCCTAGTGATGTGCACCGCCCACGGCGTCACGCAGATACACACAGGTCAGAATGGTAAAAACGTAAGCCTGCACGGCCGCGACCAGCAATTCCAGCCCGTAGATGGCGGTAATGCCACCGATCACGACAGGCGAGACAACGGCCAGTGAGGCAAAGCCCGCGATCACCTTGATCACCGCATGGCCCGCCATCAGGTTGCCCGCCAGACGAATGGAATGCGACACGGGCCGGACGAAATAGGAGATCACCTCAATCAATGCCAAAACGGGACGAATGGCCAAAGGTGCGGATGAAACCCAGAACATACCCAGAAACCCGATGCCGTTCTTGATGAAGCCCAGCACCGTTACACCCAGGAACACCAGCAAGGCCAAGACCACCGTAATGGCGACGTGGCTGGTGACGGCAAACGACGCCGGGATCAGGCCCAGCAGGTTGGCAAACAGGATAAACAGGAACAACGTCATGACATAAGGGAAGTATTTCACCCCTTCATGCCCGGTCACATCCTCGACCATCTTGTAGATGAAGCCGTAGATCATTTCGGCGACGGACTGACTGCGCGACGGGATGATCGCGCGGCGGCGGGTGCCCAGCACCATGACCGCAATAATGACGAGGATTGCAGCGCCCATCCAGACGGTCTGGTTGGTGATCGTGTACCAGTGGATTTCGTCACCGCCGAAAAACGGCTTGATCACGAATTGATCCATCGGATGGATCTGGAACCCGCTGCTTTCCGCTTCACCGGCCATGCGTTTCGTCCTT
>JANMDH010000535.1:0-2470 GCA_031376195.1 Gemmobacter sp.
TATCCTTGAGCTGCTTTCGCTTTCCGGCACCGAGATGTCTTTGTCGCAAATCGCGGCCGGGGTAGGTCGGTCGAAGAACGAGATTTTCCGGATGATGATCGTTCTGGAGGAACGCCAGTTCATCGGCCGCAGTGTTGGTGACTATTATTACCTGACTGACCGTCTTTCTATACTGGGTGCCAGCCGTTCTGATCACAACCGGCTTGCCGAAGTGGCCATGCCAGTATTGTTAAGGCTGGCGGAAAAGACAGCGTTCACCTGTCACCTGTCTGTCTTGGAAAACGACGTTGTTTTGGTAGTCGCGCAGGCCGAAGCCGCCAAGGGCTATTCGATCTCGGTGCAGGTCGGCCACCGTAGCCCTGTCGCCGAAAGCTCTGCCGGGGTGAGCATGGTTAAAACATCTGGAAAACGGGATCAGCCCAACAAACAGCTGTTTTTTGATAACGCGGGTGAAGAAGATATCCGAAAAAATCCGGGTGGTGCAGGGACGGACACTGACTTGACCGAGCTGCCAAATCCGGAACTTCCCGGCATCACAGAGCTGTCGGCACCAATCCTGGGCACACAGGGCGACCACGCGATTGCAGCCATAACGATTCCCTTCATGACCGAGATGATCTCGGACAGTCAAAAAACGGCAATGCGATGGGATATTCTCGATGCCGCACAATTGATGCAGCAGCGCATCAGGATCCTTTTACCGCAGTTATAATTCGAATTGGTTTGGGGCTGCGCGCCGAAGCCACACCCGAGTGTGTTCGGGTGTTCGGGACAGGTGATCCTTGTAAACGGATGGTCCGCAGCAAAGCTCATGTGGGCAGGGGCATCGTCCAGATCGACCTTGTTCCCCGCGACTGTGCATTGGCCGATGCAGGTGATCTTTAAGTCGGTCGTCGGGTCAACGACCGTTCACATAACCATCCAGCACTTCGCCGGCATCGGCAGCAAAATAGTCACGACGCTCCACAATCAGGCGGCGGATCATGGTGAACACCCGGTCGATATGGTCCTTCATCGCGGCTGCAGCCGCCTCCGGGTCGCGTTGTTTCAATCCGTCGACCACTGCCATATGTTCGTTCAGCACAACGTCAAGATGGCTGACAAGCGGATAGGACATGCGACGCACACGGTCCAGCTGGGCCTTTGCACCATTGATGATCTTCCAGATATAGGCTGACGAACCAAATTCGCAGATCATGGCGTGAAACGCCTCGTCCAATATGTAGAATTCGTCATAGTCCACATCCGCCGCCATCCGCTTTTGCTGATGCATGCTGAAATCCAGCGCGCGTTCGAACTGCGGGGTCATTCGGCTCGCGGCAAGCCGCACAACCTTCAGCTCCAGTGCCTCGCGGATCAGCTGGCCGTCGAACACCGACTGCAGGTCGATCTTCGAGATATAGGTGCCAGAGTTGGGCACGACCGACACAAGGTTTTCGGACTGCAACTGCAAGATCGCCTCACGCAATGGCGTGCGCGAAATGCCCAGTTGATCGCAGATCAGTTTTTCATTGACGTTGCTGCCCGGTGCCAGATTCAGGTTCACGATAGCCCGCCGCATCAGGCTGTAAACCTGTGCCGTCTTCGGCAGGGCCGGGTCGATCAGGTGGATCAGGTTTTCAGGAAGGCCCAATATACTGGCAGCCGGTTGCTCGTCTGCCTGTGGATTTTTTTTTCTCGGTCGGGCCATCTAATCCGCCTTTTTGCTGCGCCAAGCGATAGCCGCTGCTGGTATGGTTTGCAACAACGGTGCCATTGGCTGCGACACATGTCTTGCCGGTCATTGCGATATGATCTACCGCGTTGACACTCAATAAATACCAATATCTTGGGTACTTGGCTAGCGGGTTGGCCTGTAGTTGGACAATTCATGGTTGGCCATTTGCCAAGGCGGCACGGCACGCGTCGCTCGCGACAGCGTGCCGCGATGCCACGCGGCTCTGGCATTGGGCGAAGCGCGCAAAAAAAGGTGTAATTAATGACAACTTTGCTCGGAAAGACCGCTTTGATCACGGGTGCGGCGGGGGCCATCGGCTCGGCTGTTGCAAAGGTCTTGGCCGCGCAGGGTGCGCAAGTGGTTCTGGCCGACATCGCCAAAGGCCCGACGCAAGCTTTGGCAGATCAGATGGGCGGGCATGTGGCTATCGCCGATCTGGCCGATGCGAATGCCGTGTCAGCAATGGCCGCAGATGTGCTGGCCCGGTTTGGGCGCATTGACATTCTGGTCAACAACGCCGGCATCCTGAACTTTGAAAAGATTGCGGCGACCTCTTTGCAGGAATGGCACCAGGTGCACGGCATCAACGTCGATGCTGCCTTTCTTCTGGCGCAGGCGTTCCTGCCGGGAATGCGCGCTGCGCGCTGGGGCAGGGTGATAAACATGTCGTCGTATGCCGCCAAATGCGGCGGGCTTACGGCAGGCACGGCCTATTCGGTGTCGAAGACGGCGATGATCGGTTTGACCTATGCT
>JANMDH010000041.1:0-4028 GCA_031376195.1 Gemmobacter sp.
CCATCACTGGAAAATCCCTATCAGGCCGATATGCTAGCGCTAGACGCCGATGCGCCCAAACCGCCCGCATATCCCTTCATAACTATACAGATTCAAAGAGCGCGGAAACAAAAAGAACCGTCCGCCAGAATAACCAGCGCACCGAACCGCCTTGCCTCCAGATTGTAGTGCGGTGGTCTTCGCCGCCGCTTTCCGTTTCCGTTCCACGTTTCCGCTTTCCGTCTTCGGTGAAGCGGTGTTTACGACCGGGTCCCGAAACCCGCAAGAGGAAAAAAACACTTCCATGACAAATTTTTGGCGCTTTGTGAAAGTTGCGCAATATGTTGGGGTGGGCGCAACTTTCACCACTATTTCGCCGCCTTGCAGCATGGATTGCTGCGCGGCTGACCCGTTTCGGTGCTGCGATCAGGCACTGATCGGGTTGCGGCGTGTTCTTGGCACGAGTCGCAGGCCCAAAAGACCCAGAACAATCGCGGTATAGGCCATCAATTCGGGATTCCAGACCTTGGACAACATCACGAAGTGCAACGCCCCCAGACCTGCAGCCACATAGGTAAGCCGGTGCAATCGCTGCCACGCAGCCGCCCCCAGCCTGCGGACAGACCAGTTGTTCGACGTGACCGCCAGCGGCACCATCGCCAGAAAGGCGATCATTCCCACGATGATATAGGGCCGCTTTATCAGATCGGCCCCGATTTCGCCCCAGCGGAACGACAGATCAAGCGTGACCCAGACCGTCAGGTGCAACAGCGCGTAGACAAAGGTCGCAACCCCCAACACCCTGCGAAAGCGGATCAGGTTCAGGCCGGCATGACGGCGCAGCGGTGTGATGCAAAGCGTGAGGATCAGGAACCGAAGCGCAAGAAGCCCCAGATGGCGTTCCAGCGTTCGCACCGGATCCGCCCCGAGATCATCCTGGATCACCAGCCAGACCACCGCCATCAGCGGCACAAACGCCATCAGGTAGGCCGCCCAGACCGGCAGGCGGCGCGCAGCGGCATTCACACGATCCACCAGCATCAGAAATCAACCGCGAGGTCCTGCCCGGCATAAAGCGAGGCAACCTGATCACCGTAGCCATTGAACGGCAGCGTATCGACACGCCCCCCGAACAGGCCAGCCCCGACGCGGCGTTCACTGGCCTGGCTCCACCTCGGATGATCGACGCCTGGGTTCACGTTGGAATAGAAGCCGTATTCCTGTGCGTTCTGCATGTTCCAGGTCGTCTCGGGCATTTCTGCGACCAGACTGATCTTCACGATGCTCTTGATCGACTTGAATCCGTATTTCCACGGCACCACCAGCCGGATCGGCGCACCGTTCTGGTTTGGCATCGCCTCGCCGTAAATTCCCGTCGCAAGGATTGTCAGGGGATGCATCGCCTCGTCCAGACGCAGACCTTCGCGGTAGGGCCAGTCGAGCGCGGTGGTCTGCTGCCCCGGCATTTCTTCAGGGCGCACCACGGTTTCAAAGGCCACGTATTCCGCCCCCGCCTGCACACCGACGCGGGTCAGCAGAGCGGCCAGTTCAAACCCGTTCCATGGCACGATCATCGACCATGCCTCGACACACCGGAACCGGTAGATGCGCTCCTCGATCGTGATTTGTGACAGAATGTCGGCCAGATCATAGGTGCCGGGTTTGTCCACCAGCCCGCCGATTTCGATGGACCACGGCGTTGTGGTCAGGCTTCCGGCATAGGCGGCGGGGTCCTCCTTGCCAAAGCCGAATTCGTAATAGTTGTTGTAGCTGCTGATATCTTCCAGCGTGTTCGGCTCTTCCACCGTCGAAAACGGGCTTTTCACGGTCTGGGCCAAGCTGGGCCCACCAACAAGTGCGGCCCCCGCGCCCAACAGAAGATGCCGACGGTTCAACCACAGATGTTTCGGGGTCACATCCCCGCGGGTCAGCACATCATCAAGGCGAAAGCGCATTTGTCGGTTCCTCTGGGCCATGGCTGCAAGATCAGCGTTGCCGCCAGATTGGGACAAGTCCGCAGCAATTCCAACAAAACTCTTCTCACGTTCACGCCAGAAAATCGTAACATCCTCTCACAAATCCGCATCGCATCAATCGCGCTACAATAACCTGCAACTTTCCCCGCCAGGCCACCGTAGCTTTGGGTGAACATGGATCTCGATCCCTGCGGGCAGTTCTTCCGTTCACACATGTTCACACCGGGTCACACCATCTTGAGTTGAACTGACAAATTGGCGCGGCTTAGGGCTAGGGACGCCATGATCAAGATCACCCCACAAAATTGTCAGAGTCATCCAAACGGCGGTCAACGGCGTTTTCTCATTGCCAAAACAATTTGGTAGATCAAACGGAGAGACACCAATGATCCGCAGAACCTTTATCGCACTGACCACCACCGCATTCTTCGCGGCCCCTGCCTTTGCGCAGGACATGGACATCGTGGACACCGCCGTCGCGAACGGTAGCTTCACCACGCTGGCCGCTGCCCTGACCGCCGCCGGGCTGGTTGAAACGCTGAAAGGCGAAGGCCCGTTCACCGTGTTCGCGCCGACCGACGCCGCCTTTGCCGCCCTGCCCGCAGGCACCGTCGAAGACCTGCTGAAGCCGGAGAACAAGGACAAACTGGTGGCAGTCCTGACCTATCACGTCGTGCCGGGCAAAGTGATGTCGACCGACCTGACCGAAGGCATGAAAGCCGCGACCGTTCAGGGTGGTGAAGTGACCATCACGCTCGACGGCGGGCCAAAAGTGGATGGTGCCGTGATTTCGATGCCGGACGTGGCCGCCTCAAACGGCGTGATCCATGTCATCGACTCGGTCATCATGCCAAAGATGTAATTGGCAAACGGGCAGGCGGGGTTGTCCCGCCTGCCCGATTTAATTCGTCAATTTTTGCGCATTTACCCGGTCCACCCGGCACCCCCCTCCGCACAAGGGGCCGACAATCCCGAAAAATCAGACCGGACCACGTCGAGGACGCCGGGCGTACAGGGCCCCGGATCAACCCCGACCTGTCTTCCGATTGATCCCCCACCGACCCCCCGCTTTTTCCGAAAAATCACCTTGGTCACAGGGAATAATGCACCAGACTGGTGCGTAACTGGACTGGCGGGTCATTTCCCACCGCGATGAAGGATCAAACAGATTGATTGCCCCCAGCCTCCCGGAATGGCAAACTTGGCCCCGCCCTCCAGCACGAATTTGGCCGGGGGTGCTTCTTTTCATTTCTCATTCCTTCACTCTCTTCTATCGTGAGCACATGATTTCACCCTCGACCCTTCATCAGGACCTTGTCGCCCTGCTGCCGCGATTGCGTCGATTCGCGCTTTCCATGACACGAAGCGCTGCCGATGCTGATGACCTCGTCCAGGATGCCTGCGCCAAGGCCCTGCTGAACGCCGCCAACTGGGACGCCGCCCAAGGCCTGGACCGTTGGGTTTTTCGCATCATGCGCAATCAGTGGATCAGCGAACTCCGCAAACGCCAAGTCCGCCTCGGGCAGGGCCAGATTGACGCCACCGATGCCGATGAACTGCGCACCGATCTGACCGGCGAAGACGCCGTCGCCCTTGCCCAACTGATGGGGCGGCTCGCCGCCCTGCCTTCGGCTTATGGGGCCGTGCTCCTGTTGGTCGCCGTTGAAGGCTACACCTATCAAGAGGCGGCTGATCTGCTGGAAGTGCCCACCGGCACCGTGATGAGCCGCCTGTACCGCGCGCGCCAGATGTTGGCGGGACACCTGAAGGAAACAAGGACAGTATCGTGATGAGTGATGTTGGACCCAGATTGTCGGCCTATCTCGACGGCGCACTCAGCCCCGCCGATGCGGCCGAACTTCGTGAACAGTTGACGCATGACGAAGGTCTGCGAGCCGAACTGGCCGAACTGACAGCGGCGAACGACGCGGCAAAAGCGGATTTTGCCATGATGCTGAACGCGCCGATGCCGCTTTCGCTGGCACGGGCCGTCAGCAATGCACCCACGCTCCCCCCGGCCCTGCGCCTTGCTGGCCGCATGCCGGTCTGGTCCGCGCTGGCTGCCAGTCTGGC
>JANMDH010000349.1:0-1973 GCA_031376195.1 Gemmobacter sp.
AGCCGATTCTGCAGATCAAGGCGAGCGACGGGCATGCGGGCGGCGGGGCGGCCCCATTATTCCTGCATTTCGACAGCGCCGAGATCGAAGAGGGCCCGATGGGGTTCATGGTAGAGGACCGGCATCTTTATGCGGCCTTCCTCGGCGCGATGCAGGCGGATGCGCGCATCACGCTGATTTCTGGGGAAACGGTCACGGCGCAAAGCGTGACGGCGCCAGGGGCATCAGTGACACTGGCGTCGGGGCGCAGCCTGACGGCCCGGCTGATCGTGGGATGTGACGGGCGGGGGTCGGGGACGGCCACGCGCGCGGGCATTCAGCGGACGGGATGGGCTTACGGGCAGACAGCGCTGGTATCTGCGGTTCACCATGAGGCGGCGCATGGGGGGATCGCGCACCAGTATTTCATGCCGGAAGGGCCGATGGCGATACTGCCGCTGCAGGGGGGGCATCAGTCCTGCATCGTGTGGAGCGAGACGGACGCGCATGCAGCTGCCCTTCAGGCCCTGCCCGATGCGGATTACCTTGCCGCCCTGCGGCCCCGGTTCGGGGATTTTCTGGGGGACATCGCGCTGGTGGGCGCGCGGTTTACGTATCCGCTGTCGCTGTCGCTTGCCAATGCTTATGCAGCACCCCGGCTGGCGCTGGTGGGGGATGCGGCGCACGGGGTGCATCCGATTGCGGGACAGGGGTTGAACCTGGGCCTGCGCGATGTGGCGGCCCTGGCGCAAGTGGTGGTGGAGGCGTCGCGGCGGGGCGAGGATTTCGCGGCGGCGGACGTGCTGGGGCGATATCAGGCGTGGCGGCGGCCGGATGCGATGACGCTGGCGCTGGGGATGGATGCGGTCAACCGGTTGTTTTCCAACGACAACCCAATCCTGCGGATGGGCCGCGACCTTGGCATGGGGATCATCAGCGCCAGCCCCGGCCTGCGACGCGGTTTCATCCGGCAGGCAGCGGGGCTGTCAGGGGATTTGCCGAAATTGCTGGCGGGGCAGCAGATCTGATCCGCAGGGATTTTTTGTCCACAAATATCCCGCGGGGGTGCGGGGGTATGAAACCCCCGCCGCGATCCATCCAATCACCCGACCGTCCGCGCCTCGGACACCAGCATGATGGGAATTCCGTCGCGGATCGGGAAGGCAAGGTTTGCGTTTTTGGACACCAGTTCCTGACGTTCCGCGTCGTAGGACAGGATGCCTTGGGTCACCGGGCAAATCAGCGCCTCCAGCATGCGGCGGTCGACAATGGCACCTTCGGGTTCGGTCATTGCATCACCTCATCCTCGCCACCGCCGCGCAGGGAAAATTCCATCAGGGTCACCAGCGTTTCGCGCCGGGTGGACAGGGACGGTGCCTCCAGCAGGGCCTGTTTGTCTTCGGGCTGGAACGGGCACAGCATTGACAGCGAATTGATCAGCAGTTCGGGTTCTGCCTCTTTCAGGCTGCCCCAGTCAGTGGACAGTTCCATCGCCTGAAAATACCGCCCCAGCAGCGCCAGAAAGCCTTCACGTTGAAAGGCATAGTCGTTTTCCGTGGCACCCAGATCGCGTGCGAAAGGGGCCCAATCGACCGTGCAGCGACGATATGGGGTGAAACCTTCCACTTCGGACAGCACACGAAACCGGCTGATGCCGGTCAGCGTGATCATGTAACGCCCGTCTTCGGTTTCCGAAAACCCGGTCAGACGCCCGGCGCAGCCGATCGCCTGCAAACGCGCGGCCTCGCCAGTCGGGACCTCACGCGGTTGGATCATCCCGATCAGACGGGACGGGGTTTTCATGCAGTCTTCCAGCATCTGCAGATAGCGCGGTTCAAACAGGTGCAGCGGCAGACGTGCACGGGGCAGCAGCAGCGCACCGGGAAGCGGGAAGATCGGGATCGTGTCGGGCAAGTCGGAAAGGTTCATCATGCAAAGCTACCTAGGCCGCAGCCCGCAACTGGCAAACAGTTTGGCCTGTCCTGACAAAAAAG
>JANMDH010000003.1:0-3337 GCA_031376195.1 Gemmobacter sp.
CAGGACCGATGCAATCGCCGCCCCCGTCAGATCCAGATCGAAACCAAAGATCAGGATCGGGTCCAGCACCACGGCCACGCCCGCCCCCGCCAGTGTCGCCCACATCGCGCGGCGCGCATCCCCGTGACTTCGCAGGATCGCCCCGCCGATCATGCCCACCATCAGCAACGGCTGCGACGGCACGATGATCTGCAGGTAATGCAGGGTCAGATCGTGCGTCCGCCCCACAGCGCCCAGCAGGCTGACCAGCGGTGACAGGAACAGCCAGACGATGCCGGCGAAAACGCCCCCGAACAGAATGCCCAGCAGCAACCCGTTCGTCGCCTTGGTGCGTGCCCCCGCCAGATCGCCCTGCCCCACTGCCCGCGCCACCATCGCGCTGACCGCCACCGCAAGCCCGATCCCGAAGGACGATGTAAAGAACAGGATCGCCCCGGCATACCCGATGGCCGCCGCCAGTTCCGCCTGCCCCAGCATGGAGATGTAGATCATGTTGATCAGATCGACCGCGAACACCGCCATCAGACCGACCGAGGACGTCAGCGCCATCACCGTCACATGCCGGAACAGGTTGCCCGAAAGAAACCGTGCCTGGCCTTTGTTCTGTGCCATGTCCCGACCTTTCACCACAAACCGGCCCCAAGCCGATTCCCGCCCGCAAATATCCCCATGCAACCCCCGGGGAGGGGGCAGGCAGCCCCCTCCCCGGCGTTTGAATACGGCGCGCGCCTCAGGTCCTGAGGCGCATCTTTTGCATCAACGGCATGAACTGCGCCATTTCCGGCCCCGCGTCCCGCCCCGTCAGCGCCCGGCGCAGGGGTTTGAACAGGCCCGCCCCTTTGCGCCCCGTCGCCTCTTTCACCGATGCTGTCCACGCGCTCCAGGTTGTCGCCGTGAACGGCATTGCGGGCAGCAGACCCATCGCCACGCCCACGAATTCTGCATCCTCGGGCGCGATCAGCGGCTCTGCCCCGTCAGATACCACCGACCACCAGTCCGTCAGGTCGGCCAGCACCGTGATATTCTCTTTCATCACGTCCCAGAACGCCTCGGCCTGATCCGCAGGCACACCCAGCGCCGCGATATGATCCGCAACCTTTGCATAGGGTTGACGCTGCAGATGCGCCCGGGTCAGCGGGAACAGATCATCCGCATCAAACTTGGTCGGGGCCGACCCGAAACTGCCCAGATCAAAGCCTTCGGCCAGCTCTTCCAACGACCCGAACAATTCCACCGGCTTCGACGACCCCAGCCGCGCCATCAATGACAACAGCGCCATCGGCTCCACCCCCTGCTCCCGCAGATCGCGCAGGCTCAGCGTGCCCAGACGTTTTGACAGTGCCTCGCCCCCCGGCCCCGTCAGCAGGCTGTGATGCGCGAATGACGGCGGCGTGCCCCCCATCGCCTGCATGATCTGAATTTGCGTGGCCGTATTGGTCACATGATCCGCGCCCCGCACGATGGCAGTGACGCCCATGTCCACATCATCCACGGATGACGCAAAGGTATAAAGCACCTGCCCGTCCGCCCGGATCAGCACCGGGTCCGACACCGACGCCGCGTCAATCGAGATCGGCCCCAGAATGCCGTCAGGCCATTCAATCCTGTTCTGATCCAGCAGGAACCGCCAGTATCCGTCCCGCCCTTCGGCCCGCGCCTTTTCCTTTTCCGCATCCGTCAACCGCAGGCTCGCCCGGTCATAGACCGGCGGCTTGTGCATGTTCAGTTGCTTCTTGCGTTTCAGATCCAACTCGACCGGCGATTCAAAACATTCATAGAACCGCGCAGCGCGCCGCAGATCATCCGCCACCGCGCGATAGCGGTCCATCCGCAGCGACTGCTTTTCAACCCGGTCCCAATGCAGGCCCAGCCACGCCAGATCCGTCATGATCCCGTCGGAATATTCCTGTTTTGAACGCTCCTGATCCGTATCGTCCAGCCGCAGGATGAACGTGCCGCCCGATTTGCGCGCGATCAGATAATTCATCAGCGCGGTGCGCAGATTTCCGATATGGATATATCCGGTGGGGGATGGGGCAAAACGGGTGATCACGGGCGCGCTGGTCATGGTATTCTCCTGAATTTCGGTGGTCTGTCACAGCAGGTCAGGCTTGTCCAGTTTCCGCCGGGGGCGGCGCGGGGTTTGCAGGCAGCATCTGGCATAATCGCGCGCGCCCGCCTATGTTTGGCCGATGGACAAAACACCCCGCCTGCCGCCCGACCTGAGCCTTATTGAAACGCTTGCGTTGCAGGCCATCAATGAACTGCCCGAATCCTACCGCGAAGTGGCGATGGGCGTGGCCTTGCGGGTCGAGGATTTTGCAAGCGACGAGGTTCTGGCCGATCTGGAGATTGGCGACCGGTTTGAATTGACCGGGCTTTATGACGGCATCCCGCTCACCGAAAAGTCGGTGATGGATCAACCGCTTCAGCCCGATGTGATCTGGCTGTTCCGCCGGCCGATCCTCGATGAATGGATCGAGCGGGGCGAGGTGTCGCTGGCCCATCTGGTGGCGCATATCCTGATCCATGAACTGGCGCATCATTTCGGGTGGACCGATGACGAACTCGCCGAAATTGCGCCATGGCGGGACTGACGGCGGGGTCTTGCACAGTTGTCTTGCGCGGGGTCTTGCACCGGCCCTTGCACGGTGTCTTGCACGGGGGCGCGATTGCAGGACGGCTGTCAGACCGGTTGACAACAGACCTGCGCTTTGCACACGTGGACGGATGATAGCGGTAACAACCGCCACCGACCAAGGACCGCCGCGATGACCCAGACCCTTCCGATCCTGACCCTGACCCTGAACCCGGCGCTGGATATGGCCACTTCCGTCGCGGCGTTCGATCCGGGGCAAAAGCTGCGCTGTTCCGACCCGCTGCTCGATCCGGGCGGCGGCGGGTTGAATGTCAGCCGGGCGATCAAGGCGCTGGGCGGGGACAGTCTGGCGCTGGTGGCGCTGGGCGGGCTGACGGGCGACAGGCTGGCCGGGCTGATCCGCGCCGAAGGGGTGACCTTCCTGTCGATCCTCGGGCCGGGCGAGACGCGGCAAAGCCTGACCGTGACCGAAACCGCCACAGGCAAACAGTTGCGCTTCATGCTGCCGGGGCCGGAATGGACCCAGACCGAACGGCAGCGGGTGTTCACCCTGCTGCGCGCCACGTCACGCCCCGGGGGGATTTCGGTGGTATCAGGCAGCCAGCCGCCGGGGGTGCCACCGGATTTCCCTGCAGAACTGGCCGCTTCCATGCCGGGGTCGATGGTGGTGCTGGACACATCAGGCGCCGCCCTGACATCGGCGGTGACGCATCCGATCCCCGGGCTGGAAGTGCTGCG